>JBDSLX010000156.1:0-3228 GCA_039916145.1 Verrucomicrobiota bacterium
TGTCTCCATCCTCCTTGCCCCTCCAGCGCAGGGAAAATTACCCAACGTTCTGCTCCATTGCCCCGCCTGAATCCCCACTGAAGGTTTGATCGCACAAAAAACTGAAGGTTTGAACGCACCACCACACAACTTTGCTTTTTTCTTGCTATTGACCTAGGCGCGAATAAAAAAAACTTACAAAGATTCGAAGAGTTTCTCAAACGACGCAAAAAGAGTGCGGCACCATCTCTCCTAAGCCAACTTTTTCGAGGAATTCCATCCGAAGGCAAGTAGAATTAAATTTATTACGGTTGTTTGGTCGGTAGATTATTTTTCTACAACTTCAAATCCGCATCGGTCACTGCGCCGAGTGAGACGGTGGTGACGTGGCTGGCGTATTCATTTGTGTTCAAAATGGCGCGGCCATCCCGTAGAGCCGTCGAAAGAGTTGGCGTTTTAATTCCTGCGGCGCAAGTCCGGTTGGCAGCGAAGCAAGGACGACCGCTCGTGCGGCATCGAACATCTGCATGACAAAGCGTTCTGAACCGGAACGGTTCAGAACGCTTTTGCCGAACGAGTTCAGCGATTTCTGGCGACGTGTCATTCATGCTCGCGATGGTCAGAAAAATGAACCAAACACCGACGGGATTTCTTTCACGACGACCCGCAAACTTAAGTTGCGTTTGCGCAGTTCGGCATCCAGTTCGGCGTCGGAATCCTTTGCGCTTTCCAAAACGCGTGTGACCTCTGCCTTGTGTTCGGCAAATCGTTCGGCGTGTGGATGACGCGTATCGCTCCAGTGTTGGAGCAGACGTTCGCGGTAGGCAGGAACACGCCAAAGCAAGCGGCCGTATTCCAGCTTCGCGTATTCCTGAAAATGGATTCCATTCGCGACCATGGCGTCAGTATATCAAGCGAGGTTAATCAAGCAATCCAACGCGTTTGGCCCAATCAGCATGGGCGCGGTCGCGCGGCTCGTTGCGTTTTAATTTTGGCGCGAGCAAATCCGCAGGTGCGGGAACGAGTAGTTGCAATTTCCCAATCTGGCGGCGCACGGCGCGTTGTTCCCAACCGATTGGGAATTCCTGCAATACTGAGTTGGGCATCAAATTGACGTGCCATCCGTGAGTGCGTTCAAATTCGCTACCGATGAGAGCTTCGTAACAAAGCATTGCGACTTCGTCGCTGTCAGTGACTGGATCAACGTCCATACTCGCTTCGGGAAGTTCAGTAGTGATGCCACGATCATGCGCGTGCCAGAGCAAAGCTGCCGAACCAATCAACGTCATGTTGCCGGGCGCTTTGAGATTCGCACCAAGTTCGGCGAGCCAGTCGGCAACTTGTTCTCCGCTTTTAAGTTCGCGCCGGGGCATAATTATTTCTTCACAACTTCAAATCCGCATCGGTCATGGCGAATTTCATTTCGGGTGACGCAGCTTCTCCAGTTCTTTTTTGAGTGGCAACCAATAAAGTTGGTCGCGTTTGCGCTCGGCGGATTCTTCTGCGGTCAGCATTCGCTCCAGTTCCACTTTTTTTCCTGAGGCAGCGCTCGCGAGCAACGGACGTCTTGCGCTCAAGCGACGACACATTGCGCCGTTCTGTTTTGCGAGTTCGATGAGAAGTTCAGGTGTGCGCAGTTCGAGCAGCCAGAATTGAATCTGCGCTTTGTTGGGACGTTTCTGATTTTCAAAATAGTTCGCTTCAATCAATCGCCGGATCATGGGCCAATCTTTGTCGCGCTGAGTTTTTTTCGCCTGCACCAAATCAGGCAGCGACAACAATTCATACGCGCTGCCATCAGGGAGTTGGATCGTGGTGCGTCGTCGCCACAGTTTTGCAAAGGAATCTACGCCGCGCATTTTTGACATGACATCGACGCGCATTCGCAATGCTTCGGGATGTTGGCAACGAAAATGGATGGCGTGACCTTTGCGAAGATATTTCAACTCAAACGGCGGGACGGCTATGGATTCAGCGCGAAGTTCAGCCAACGCTTTTCGGAGACGAGCGAGATTGGCGGCATCGGCGAGAATGGCCAGATCAGTGTCGCGGCTAAACTCGGCTGCGCCGTAGAACACGCAGGCTTGCCCGCCCATGAGCAGGGCGCGGACGCGGTGCGTTAGCATCGAAGAAAGGACTTTGCGTATCGGGTTCGGGATCAAGCGACCCTCCAAGGACGAGATAGGTTTGCCATAGTTTCTCGCTTTCCAACCAGCGTTGCACCGGCGTGAGCCGATACCATTCGGCCCACTCGTCTTCGACCAGTTGTTCCGGTTGAATCATTTAAATCATTAAGCGACTAACAAACGCCCGCGGGGTTGCGGGATTTCTTTGCCGTCGTCTTTTGCGGTCTTGATCCAGAACTTGATGGCGTCTTCGGCGTTTTTGATGGCCAATTGCCGGGTTGCGCCGTGAGCCATGCAGCCGGGAAGTTCAGGCACGTCCACGACATAAGCGTCGTCTTCTGTGCTCCGCCAGAGAATCATTTCGTGTTTCATGCGGCCATCAGTTCGGCTCGCGCCAATGCGGCATCAAACACGCCGAGAAGTTTTTCCTTCTGGCTCGCGACAGGTTTCTTCGGATCAAGCTTCTTTTCCAGCGACAGTCCGGATTGCGATTCGGTAAGGCGAAGAAGTCGTTCGCCACCCATCAATTTGATGAGGTCGATCTGGATGTTCTTGTGGTCTGGCATAGAGTTATTCTTCACGAAAACCAAAAGTTTGCAACATGCGGTTCAGGTTTTTCGGTGAAGCGTTTCAAAATTCAGTATGGGCGGCTTGCGCGGCGTTTTCAAAATCACCTTCGTTGAACTCAATGACGCTTTGTGGCGGACGCTGGCTCGCAACTGTGGCCGCTTCAAGAATCTCGTGATAAAGAGAAATAGAAACTTCTCGCTGGCTTAACGATCCGCAGATAATCAGGTGAAATTTCTGACCAACAATCCTGGTTTACGCGAGGGCTTCTCTTTCCAGCGCGTCCACCATCGGCGTGTTGGTGAAATCAATGTCGGTGATGACAAACCCGCCTTGCAAACGGACGTTCTTAAATGAGGCCAGATCAATCATCGCTCAGTTGCTTCGTCACAACTTCAAGTCCGCATCGGTCACCGCGCCGAACGACGCGCTCGTGACGTGGCTCGCGTATTTCGCCAGGACGCCGCAGGTGTAACGAGGCTTCATCGGTTTCCACGCTTTCTTGCGCGCGGTCATTTCTTTGAGCGTGATGCCCAACATCAATTCGCGCTTCTCG
>JBDSLX010000157.1:0-2924 GCA_039916145.1 Verrucomicrobiota bacterium
CAGCCAAAAGTCGAATGTGCAATACGCTAATGAGTTTGCTTGTTGAAGCTTACGGAATCGCCCGCTGCAAACTTCGCAGGTCCGCCAGGTCATCCGCGTTGGCCGTGGTTTGGCTCGATCCGGTGAACACTTTTTTGTAACGCCACTTCCACTTTTGCGCGTGGCCGTCGGCGAAGGTCAGGTTCGCGCTGCGGTTGTGGCGGTCGGAAGGAAAATTCAACCATTGCTGGCTGGGCGCGGGAAGAAGTCCAAATGTGCCGTCCTCAATGGATTGTTCATTTTCATCAATGAAGACAAAAACAATGGCGGTGGAATTCGTGAACTGCGAAATTTTTTTGAGCGGATTAGGCCCGACGCCGTTGATGGAAGGAACGCTGTTTAAATGGATGTTCATGGAATAACTCCGGGTTCGCAAAAGGTTCGAGCCATTCACTTTTGAACTGTCAGTCGGGCAATGAAAAACGGCGGCTGATTTTATGTTCGGAAACAAAACACCCTTTTCAATTTTTGCCGTGTCAAGATCCAGCAGCGTGCAACCCTCGACCCATGAATCGGGAAGGCTGGTCGGCTGGCCGCCGATGATTGCGTAGGTATTTAGGGGCAAACGATCATTGTTATCTCCCAGATACATTTGCCAGCTCGCTTGCAACTGTTTGAGATTACTCAAGCAATTGATGCTCTGAGCTTGAGCCTTTGCTTTGGCCAGCGCGGGCAACAAAAGCGCAGCGAGGATGGCGATGATGGCAATGACCACGAGAAGCTCGATCAAGGTAAAAGCCGCTGAAAACCGCCGCGCTAAATGCATGGCAAAACTGTAAAGTTCCCTATCATGTTGGCAAATGGATTTGTGCAACAGCGTGTTTAACTGCGCGCCCACTTGGCCGTTTTCAAAATAGCTGCGCGCAGATCGATTGTTTCGCGCAAGTTCAATTCTTCCTCGGCTCGTTTGGTTGAAGGAACGTAGCGTTCCGGCGATTTTCCAGGGATTGGTTTTTGCGCGATGGAAATTTTCGGCGTGTTTTCAAACGCAGCGTTCACTGCTCTGGCGATTTCAGAAATCGGCAAATCAAGCGAGGAGCCGACGTTGTAAGGTCGGCAATTTTTTCCACGAAAAAGAATTGTCCAAAGCCAAATCGCCAAATCTGCCGCGTAAAGATACGAACGATGTGGAGTTCCATCGCCCTTGATTTGAATCGGTCCGCCGCGCATCGCGTCGCGAATAAAATTTCCAATCGCAAAGTGAGAATCGAGCGGGAGATGCGGGCCAACGAAGGCAAAGCAGCGCGCGATTTTTGTTTCGATGTCGAGTTGTTTTGCGTAAGTCGCACACAGAAGTTCGGCTTGGCGTTTGCCTTCGCCGTAAGCGGAATCCAACGGACTCGGCGGGCCAATATAATCTTCTGGAACGTGCGTCATCTCCGGCGGTTGCGGACTATAAACCGCGCCAGAACTCGTCAGTAAAAATTTATTTGCGCCACAATTCACGGCGAAATCCAACACGCGTCGCGTGCCTTCGACGATGGTGTCGAGCATGAGGTTCGGATTTTCCTGGTTTAGTTTCACGCTGGCCTCGGTCGCGGCGTGAATGACGAACGCAAATTTATCCTCTGAAAATTTAAAATCGCGCACGTCGCCGATTTGAAAACGAATAGCGGGATTCTTTGCGAGAGGTGGCGTTTTCTTTTGGAAATTTTCCAGATTGCGAGTGAGCGCAACGGCTTCTGCTTTCAAATTTAATTTCTCATTCGCCCAGGCAAAACTTTTCAGAAGCCAGCAGCCGAAAAAGCCGGTCGCGCCGGTGATGAAGATTTTTTGTCCGCGCAATTCTTCCCAAAGTCCTTCAGTGTGAGCAAGAATGTGATCCAAATCTTCGGCGAGTGGATTTGGGTTTGGCATGAGAAAAAATCAAATGGCGGTAGGGCGCGTCACCCCGTGCGCGCCGCAGTAGAATTGAAATGATGCAGTTAGAAGACAGCTCGCCCTCACCCTGACCCTCTCCCCCGAGGAGAGGGGATATGAAAACGCGCGCCTCTCATTTTCCAACGATTGTCCAAAAGGCCCAGTGCCGTGAATATTCCAAAAGACGGTGCGGAATTCTCCCTCTCCTGGGGGAGAGGGTAAGGGTGAGGGCGAGCATTTCATTCCACTCATTTATTTCTTCTGGCAAAACTTGTGAATCGTTTCGGCCACGTACTCGAGCATCGGCTGAGTGAGGCCGGGATAAACGCCGATGAAAATGGCTTCGTTCATCAAACGGTCCGCGCCCTTTAAATCGCCGATGGTTCGAAGTGCTTCGGGATAATCTTTGCGGAGTTGCACGAAGGCTGGTTGGCGCACGAGATTTCCGCCGAACAACATCCGGTTTCCGATTTTTGCGGCGTCGAGCGCCTGGGCGAATTCACGTTTTTTAAAGGGCGCACTGGATTTGACAAGCATCATAAAACCGAACCACGAACATTCGGTGCGATGACCGGAGTCGTCCCAAACAAAACTGTCTTTCGCAGACCAACCCGTTGCGTGCGTCGGCAAAGAGAACTCAAAAAACTCTTCCAAGTCAGCAAGCGCGGCGCGCAGGAAATTCCAATTGTCGATTCGTGCCTGGATGAATTGCGGAAGTTTTTTTAATTGTTGCCGACCAATCGCCGCTTGCGGATCGAGCGGCTTCAGATTGTAGCCGAGATGCGAATAAATATATTTGTGATCGTAGCCTTTTGGGAGTTCGCCGAGTTGCCAATCGAAACGGATTCCGCAGGTGTTGTCTTTGCCACTGGCGCACCAGCAGTCGCGGCCCCAATCGCGGAAACTTTCCACCAAAACTTTCAGGCGCGGAGATTTGACGATGTTGACCGCGCCGCCTTCGCCCATCGTGAGATGATGTGGCGGATAAAAACTTTGTGTGGAAATATCGCCGAAAGTTCCGGTGA
>JBDSLX010000158.1:0-4143 GCA_039916145.1 Verrucomicrobiota bacterium
TCCTGCTTCATGCGCGAGAGAATGTAATTGCAAGTGCCGTTGACGATGCCGTAGATCGCGGGAAATTGGTTCGCCACAAAACCTTCGCGCAACGATTTAATAATTGGAATTCCGCCGCAAACACTCGCTTCGTAATAAAGATTCGCGCCGCTTTTTGCGGCGGCGGCAAATAATTCTGGACCATGCGCGCTCAACAAAGCCTTGTTTGCCGTGACAACAGTTTTTCCTTTTTCCAGTGCGGAAAGAATCATCGTCAGCGCAATTCCCGTCCCGCCGACGAGTTCGATGATGATTTGAATATGCGGATCGTTGACGACGTTCTGCCAATCGAGCGTCATCAGCGCTTTTGGAATTTCGTAGGGGCGCGGTTCATCAAATGCTTTGACTGCGATTTTGCGGAAATTCATTTTGACTCCAAGACGCGATTGCAGGAGCGCGCCATTGGTTTGGAACGCATGAAAAACGCCGCTTCCCACCGTGCCGCCACCAATCATCCCGATATTGATTTCTCGCATGAGGCGCAGAGAGTGCCGCGATTTAAGCAAGGGGACAATTATTTTTTAGCCGGGACACGTTGGAATAAAGTTTTAATTGCCGCGAAGACCAGGTTTCGCCGCATCATTCCCGTCGCAACTTTCTTGTCGGCGAGCGCAGATTCGTTTAAAAATTTTCTGTGACGCATTTTCGCCAGCAATCTTCCTCGCGGCAACGTTCTTTCAGCCAGGCGGCTTTTTCGCTACTCGAACTGCTTATCTCGGTAGTGTTGATCTTGATTCTTTCGTTTATGATGCTGGGCCGCGGAATGTTCTCCGACCAGCAAAGGCAGTTGTCGAATTGCCAAAAGAACCTGCAAAATATTTATCTCGCGTTGAATATTTACGCGGCTGATAACAAAGGAATTTTCCCGATGGTCAAAGGCGCAGTAGCGTCCGAAGCGCCGCTCAGTCTGCTCGTACCTCGCAGCACGACAGTCACAGAGATCTTTATTTGCCCCGGCAGCAAGGACAACAAATTACCCGAGGGTGAACCGTTCACCCAACGCCGCATCAGTTATGCCTATTACATGGGCCGCGCCAAAGTCGACGGCGCGGGCGTGTTGCTCGCGTCTGATCGGCAGGTGAATGCTTTCCCGAAAATTAAGAGGCAGGTTATTTTCTCTGAAAATGGAAAGCCCCCCGGCGCAAATCATTTCAAATCGGGCGGCAACCTTTTGTTTTGCGATGGAGAAATCAGATCGACCAAGCCTCGTGCCGCGCGCGATTTATTGTTTCCAACGAATGTCGTTTTGCTAAATCCTAAGCCGTAAACATGAACATAAAGATTCAATGCTCTTGTGAAACGAAGTATGCCTTTGACGTAGAACCGGTTGATGGGCAAATGCCGGCGCGGATTTTTTGCCCGAAGTGTGGTGCAGAAGGAACGGATTACGCGAATCAAGTAATTGAGCAAACTTTGTTCGGCGAAGGTGCGGTCGGCGCGTCTTCAACGATCCAGAGGCCGCGCATTCGATTGCAAGTTGCCAATCCTCCTGCCGCTTCCAACGACGAAAACCTGTCGGCAGATGGGATGGACGCGGGAGAAAAATGTCATCGGCATCCCAGAAATCTCGCAATTGAACATTGCGTTGTTTGCAAGAAACCGATTTGCCCAGAGTGCATGGAAATTTTCGGCTATCTCTGCTCCATCGGTTGCCGCTATCGCGCCGAGCAGGAAAAAATTCCTGTACCGGTTTACCAATTTCAGAAGAATTTGGTCGAACGAGGCGCTTTGCGAAAATCAATTGGCATCACCGTGGGCGTGTTATGCCTTTTGATTGCGCTCATCGGAGCGTGGGTTTGGTACATCATGGTTGGGGACAAGCCGCGTCCTTATTACTCATTGAAAGTTTCGGCGGACGAATCTGGAACTTACGCGCAGTTCTTCGGCCCAGGTCAGATTTTGCTGCTGAACAAGAAACAGATTTCGCTGCACGACATCAAATCGAAAAAGAATTTATGGTCCACCGCGCTGGAAGATCCGAAGCCAACTCCGGAACCAGATGCCGTGGCAGCAAAGGCAACCAAAACCCCCTTTGGTTCTGATGAAGCCGAAGAGTTTTTTACTGATGCTTCATCCGCGAGGGCGGAGCCGTTTTTTCACGGCGAAGATTTGTGGCTATGCCTTTCCCACAATGTTGTCGGCATCAATTTGAAGACCGGTTCTGTAAAACAAACTGTTCCATTTCAGGGACGACTGGCTGCATTTACTCCGGGCGAATCGACCCTGCTCGTGGTTTCCGAAAAAAGTCCGGCTAAAAAAATTGTCACGCAAATCACTCTGGCTTCAGGCGAAATCAAAACGTCGGAGGTCGCTTCTTCGTTGCGCGAAAAAGTTTCCACCTCGAAAGATTTGCCGTCAAACGTCTTGCCCACGGCGGCGCTTCTACTCAAGCGTGAACTTGATGCCCAGGAAAAGCATCAAACGTCGGTTTACAAATTCAGCAGCGAATTTTTCCCAGCAGGACAAAACCTGGTTGAAATGCAGGTCAAGCTGGTTGAAGCAAAAATGGTTTCGGTGCAAACGATGAAAGCGCCCGGACCCTCTAACCTGGGTCAGGACACTCGCGCCTCGACCAGTGCTCGGGCGGTGGCTGAAGAAATCTTTAATGAGCTTAAACGCAGCAATACCGGCGGTCATAAGATGGTCGATGACAGCCGATACGCCGTGATGCTCCGACGCACAATGGAAAACAATGCCGTTGATTGGACAGGCGATGTGACCGGCCTGCCCATTTTTTTCCCGCAGAAAACGGTGGATGTTTTAGTGGGAGGCACCAATTTATTTCTTTTCGATAAACAGAATAAAAAAATTGCCGAGTCCCAACTCGCCTTTCCACTCGCGGACAGCTTTACATCGGATTATGGCCGCACCGGAAGAGCGCCGTGCGTCGAAGCCGACAACATTTTGTTCCTTTTTGACAAAGGGTTTTTGACTGCATTCAATTTGCCCGCCGGAACCGTGCGTTGGCGTTTAACGAGCGTTGGCATCAGCGGAATTCAATTTGATAACAAAGGGATGTTGTATGTGAGCACCACGACCGGCGCGCCCGAGGACATCCAATATTCCGAGCAGATTAAAATGAACGACGCGGCGGCGCCGATAATTTTGAAGGTGGATCCGAAATCCGGGAAAACATTGTGGAAATGCGAGAAGTCCGGCGGCGGCTGTTTTCTCACCGGAAAATATCTTTACATCACGGACGCGGCGCGAGGCGGACTTTCCATGATCAACGCCGTCGAAGATGCGTTCGGCACAGCCTCAAGCGCGCCGGGTAATTTCAAAATCGTTCGCATCGATCCCTCCAACGGAAAAAAACTTTGGTCCTTCAACAAAAAAGGAGTGCCGGAGAATATCGATTTTTCGGAGAACAGGATTTTGTTGCACTATGGAAAAGAAATTCAGGTGATGAAATTTCTTTCGTTTTGATTTTTCCTCGTTTCAAATTTGGAAGAATAATTTCCGGGTCGTCGTTATGATCACATTCGCTGACCGAGAAAGTTGTTGGAGTTGGTTTTACTCGTTTCAAATTTTAAGTGCTTAAATTTCCCCCTAAGTTTTTCCACGCCCCCCCCTCAGGGACGATTTGGATGCCATAAACCTGTTACGCCTGATTGTAAGCAATTTTGCGCAGAACTATCAATTAGACGAAACATGAAATTATCCGAAGCTCGGCAGCGAATAAATGCTGGTGGGTGATATTTCTCCGGGCGAAAATAAAAGTTTACAGCCTAAAGTTTCATGTTACAAACAGCCGACATCAAAAGAAAAATGCTATGAAAAAAATAATGAATCCGGGTCAAACTCAAACTATCAAGCGTGGCTTCGCAGGAAAATGGGCTTCCGCAATCGTCTGCTTCGCATTAATGCTGGCGGGAATTTCCGCTTTCGCAGCGCCTCCGGCGAATGATAATTTTGCCAATGCAACCGAAATTCCAGCTTCGCCGCCAGCGACGGTGGTGGGTAACAACATTGAGGCGACGTTTGAATCGGGGGAGCCTAATCACTCTCCGTCGGAAGCGGCCGGGCAAAAATCAGTTTGGTGGATTTGGACTCCCTCCGCGACCTCGACCGTGACCATTGATACGGGCGGTAGCGAAAGCGTCC
>JBDSLX010000159.1:0-5685 GCA_039916145.1 Verrucomicrobiota bacterium
TTCAGGCGGTTCCCTGACCGCCTGAAGGCGGAACTCCGAACCTGCGCAATTTTTCCAAGCGCGTTTTCAGCAACGGCAAAATCTTTTTTGCGCAATCCTTTTTGCGGGCCGTAAATCTGCGTCGCGCCGCGTGGGCCGAGCAGGGGATTTTGCACATCGACGGCGACAGTGATTTTCATCCGCGCTTTTTTCGGCGCGACGATTTGCGTCAGATTTTTTAATTCAACCCAGTTTTTAATTTCCGTTCCGTTGCGAGCCAGAAATCTCCAGCCAAAGGCGCGGGCCATGCCGAATCCGCCGTCGTTCGTCGCGCTCCCGCCGATTCCGATCAGGCAATGTCGGCAACCCAGTTTCTGCGCGGCGAGCAAAATTTTCCCCAAACCAAACGTGTCGAGTTGAAATGGGTGAAATTTCTTCGGCGGCAAAATGGCGAGGCCGATAATTTTCGCGGATTCGATGACGGCAGTTTTCGTTTCGGAATTCCACCACCAGATCGTTTCAATCGGCTGGTGCGCGGCATCGACGGTTTTGATTTTGCGCGGTTTTGCGCCGAGTAATTTACCGATGATTTCGCCGAAGCCTTCGCCTCCATCGCACATGGGGAGAAGGTCGAGCTTATCTTGCAGACGGGATTTTTTCCATCCGCGCGCGATGGCTTGCGCCGCGTTTTCGGCGGACAAAGTTCCCTTGAATTTATCGGGAATGACGAGGACGCGAAGTGACATTTATTTTCAAACGACGCGGGCGACCGCAATCAAACTTTGGCCGATGGGAAACGGAATGCCGCTGGATTCAATTTTATAAACAGCGGGGAAAATAATCCGGTCATAAAATTTCACCGCGTTGGAATTGAATTGTCGTCGGCGCAAAAAACAAAAATTCAACCACCAGGCGAAATATCCGGCAAAGTTGAAATAACGCATTCGCACGATTTCAAATCCGGCTTTCTCAAGTTTGCGTTTTAATTCCGGTTTGGCGTAGCGGCGATGATGGCCGAAATCATGGTCGAGTGGCGCGTAAATTTCCTGCCGCGCTGGCACAAATAAATTGAGCGTGCCGTGATTTTGACGAAGGAAACCGTGATACGTCTGGAGTTCATGTTCGTCGTCGCGGATGTGTTCAAGAACGTTAATACTCAGAATTGCATCCCAGTTTGTTTTTTGTTCGAGCGCGTCAATCGTGCCTTCGATGAGCAGTTGGGTCCGAAATTTTTTTCTGAATTCGCCGCAAAAAGCGGTGTCCGGTTCGACCGCTTGCAATTTTGTAATCGCGGGAATTTTCTGGAGCAGCTCTGTCATTTGCCCGATGCCGGAGCCGACTTCAATCACATTGCCACGGAGGAATTCCGAGAAATCGCGGATCAACGCGCGGCGATAATTTTCCGCTTCATTCAGCGCGTCGAACTCGAAACTTTTGTTGAGCGCTTTTTCGTTGGGACGTTCTTTCATCTATCGGAAAAAATTGTATTTGATGATGCAGCGCAACGCACTGACTCCATCGCGCCACCCAATTTTTTTTCCTTCGGCGTAAGTGCGACCATAATAAGAAATGGCCACTTCGTAAATGCGGACATTGAGGCGGCTGACTTTGGCGACGATTTCCGGCTCGAACCCGAATCGATTTTCCTCGATGGAAATTCTTTGGATGATTTCGCGTTTGAAAACTTTGTAGCCGGTTTCCATGTCGGTCAGATTCAGATTGGTCGCCATGTTTGAAAACGTAGTGAGAAATTTGTTGCCCAGCGAATGCCAATAATAAAGTACACGATGCGAGCCGGAACCAAGAAAGCGCGAGCCGAAAACGACGTCAGCTTTCCCGGAAAGAATCGGGCGAACGAGGCCAGGATATTCGCTGGGATCATATTCAAGGTCGGCATCCTGCACCATAACAATGGGCGCGGTTGCTTTGGAAAAACCGGTTCGCAATGCCGCGCCCTTGCCTTGATTGATTTCGTGGCGAAAAATTTTCACGCGAGAATTTTCCCGAGCCACCGGCTGAAGTGCTTCCCATGTTTCATCCTTCGAAGCGTCATCTACTACGATCACTTCCTGAACCAACGGTTGCGCCAAAACCGTTTTTAGCATATCAACAATGGTCATAGCCTCGTTGTAAACGGGCACTACGACGGAAAGACATGGCGCGATCTGTAAATCCGGCGGGGTGGTTTGGGTTGAGGCGATATTCATGCAATCGAATTAACTAGACCTCGGAATTGACACAACATTTTGGTATACTTGGTTAAGCGAATGAAAGAGGTCAATCCAACTTTTTGCGCCCGGCCAGTTGTCTTTTCAAAAAAACTAGGCATTACCTCGTCTTTGTGCGGATAATTTATCCGTTTCATGAAAATCGCAATTATTGGTCTAGGCTATGTCGGTTTGCCCCTTTGTCTTCAGTTTGCCCGCAACAATGTCCAAGTCATCGGGCTTGATATCGACCATGCCAAAGTTGATTTGATCAATCGTGGTCAAAGTTACATTCAGCATATTGATAGTTGCGACGTGGAGAAGTTGGTGTCCGCGAAAACATTTTCCGCCTCAACTGATTTTGCCGGTATCCGTGGCGTCGAGGCGGTGATTATTTGCGTGCCGACGCCGCTCAACAAAAATCGCGAGCCGGATGTTTCCTACATCATCAAAACCGGCGAGGCGATTGCGCCGCATTTGCAAAAAGGAACTTTGGTCGTGTTGGAATCGACGACGTATCCCGGAACAACCGACGAAGATTTGCGCGAAGTTTTGGAAAAATGTTCTGGTCTGAAAGCGGGAACAGATTTCCATCTCGCCTTTTCTCCCGAGCGCGAAGATCCCGGAAATCCCGACAGCAAAGTCGCCATCATTCCAAAAGTCGTTGGTGGTTTTACTCCAGCATGTTTGGAAAATGCCAAAGCGCTTTACGGCAAAGCCATTAAAACCATTGTGCCGGTTTCATCTTGTCGCGCTGCCGAAGCCACCAAACTTTTGGAAAATATTTTTCGCGGAGTGAACATCGCGCTCGTCAACGAATTGAAAGTTGTTTACGCAGCTATGGGCATCGACGTTTGGGAAGTCATCAACGCCGCCAAAACGAAACCGTTTGGCTATATGCCGTTTTATCCCGGCCCCGGACTCGGCGGACATTGCATTCCGATTGATCCGTTTTATCTGACTTGGAAAGCGCGCGAATTCGGACAGCATACGAAATTTATCGAGCTTGCCGGGGAAATAAATACCGCGATGCCGCATTACGTGGTCAACCGCGTTGCCGAAGCTTTGAATGCAAAACGCAAGCCACTCAATGGCAGCAAAATTCTTTTACTCGGTCTTGCTTACAAACCGAATGTAGATGATTTGCGCGAGTCGCCCACTTTTGTATTGATGGATTTGTTGAAACAACGCGGTGCCGATGTCGCGTATCACGATCCGCATATTCCCAAAATTCAACCGACGCGAGAACATGGACATTGGACGGGAACGCAATCCGTCCAGTGGAATCGCGATGTGATTTCCAAATTCGATGCGGTTGTGATCTCCACTGCGCACAAGGCCGTGAATTACTACGAACTGGCGCAATGGGCAAATTGCATCGTCGATACGCGCAATGCGATGTCTTCCGTCAAGGTCGCTGTTGAAAAAATCTGGAAAGCGTAATTCATGACATCTTACGAAACGTTAAAACAAAATCTACGCTCCCATCCACGCAAATGGCTCGTGACCGGCGTGGGTGGATTTATCGGCTCCGGCCTTTTGCAAACATTGTTGGAACTCGACCAGCAAGTTGTTGGACTCGATAATTTTTCCACCGGCCACAAAAAAAATCTGCAACAAGTTGAAGCGCTCGTTGGACAGGAGCGTTGGAAAAAATTTCAATTCATTGAAGGCGACATTCGCAAACTGGCCGATTGCAAATGCGCCTGTCACGAAGTTGATTTCGTTTTACACCAGGCTGCGCTTGGTTCAGTTCCCCGTTCCATAGTTGACCCCATTTCCAGCCACGAGAGCAATGTCACTGGCTTTTTGAACATGCTCGTGGCCACGCGCGATGCAAAAGCGAAACGATTTGTTTATGCGTCGAGCAGCGCGATTTTTGGCGACCATCCTGAACTGCCCAAAGTTGAAGAGAACGTTGGAAATGTTCTTTCACCTTACGCCGCGACGAAAAAGATGAACGAAATTTACGCCGCCGTTTTCGCGCGCGCCTACAATTTTGAATCGGTTGGTCTGCGCTATTTCAACGTCTTCGGCCCACGACAAGATCCCGAAGGCGCCTACGCTGCCGTGATTCCAAAATGGATTGCGGCGATTTTAAAACGTGAGCCAGTTCTCATCAACGGCGACGGCGAAACCAGCCGCGATTTTTGCTTTGTGGAAAATGTGGTGCAGGCAAATCTGCTCGCCGCAACGACCACGATTTCGGAAGCGATCAATCAAACTTACAACATTGCCGTCGGCGAACGCACGACACTCAACGAACTTTTTTCATTGCTACAATCAGGTCTGCGCAAACGCAACGTGTCGTTGCCTGATCAAAAACCGGTGTATCAGCATTTTCGCGCGGGCGACGTGCGGCATTCCCTCGCCGACATTGGCAAAGCAAAACAATTATTGGGTTACGACCCGGTCTATCGCGTCCGCGAAGGACTGGAAATGGCGATGGATTGGTATAAGCAAAACGTGGTTTAGCGCCGGGAATTTGGGGAACAAAGCCTTGCTCCCTAAATTTATCCAGTTAAAATTTCTCCATGTTCCTGGCGTTCCATTAAAGCCGCATGTTCGCGATTCGCTATTTTGTTTTTTACTCGACGTTGCTGGTTGCCTTTCTGGGCAACGCGGCGAGTCCATCGCCAGAGCCAGTTGCCAAGCTGGCGATTCCCGCGATTCGCTCTCTGAGACTGGAACCGGCTTCGTTGACTTTGTTGAACGGACGCGACAAACGCCGCGTTTTGGTCATCGGCGAAACGGTTTCGGGACAAAAAATTGATTTAACCGGCGAAGCAAAACTGGAGGCGGATTCGGACGTTGTTGAAATTGCAAACGGCTGTGTCCAAGCCAGAAGTAAAGGTGAGACAAGAATTTCCATTTCTGCGGCGGGACGGATGACGAAGTTGCCGGTGAAAGTTGCAAGCGCGGAAATTCCATCGGTCGGTTTCGTGCGCGACGTTGAACCACTGCTCGCGAAAGTCGGTTGCAACGCTGGAACGTGTCACGGTTCGGCCAAAGGAAAAAATGGATTTAAACTTTCATTGCGCGGTTACGATCCTGATTTCGATTATCAGGCGCTCATCAATGATTTGTCGGGCCGCCGTTTTAGTCGTGTCAAAGTCGAAGAAAGTTTGATGCTGCTCAAGCCGACCGCTGAAGTTCCACACGAAGGTCGCCAGGTGTTGAAACCCAATTCCGCGGAATACAATTTGTTAAAACAATGGATTGCCGAAGGAACAAAGTTTGAAGAGCCATCCAAGCGCGCCACTAAAATTGAAGTTCTTCCCGCTGAAATTGAACTCGATCTCGCAGGGCGTTCGCATCAAATCCTTGTCATTGCTTATTATGCTGATGGCACGACGCGCGATGTGACTGGCGAAGCGATTATGTCGAGCAACAATCCTGAAGTGCTCGGCGTCACGAACAATGTTGCGACTGGAATTCGGCGCGGCGAAGGAGCGGTGTTGGTGCGATACGAAGGAAATTACACCACGCGATTGATTAC
>JBDSLX010000160.1:0-4235 GCA_039916145.1 Verrucomicrobiota bacterium
TAGGCAATCTGCGAAACCAGCATGTGCCCTTCCGCGTTCCAGGCCCGCGCGCTTTGCTCCCAACAAAAAGCAAGCACCACACTGAAGACTATTTTCATCATGAATCTTTCCCACGTTATCAGAAACGGCCCCGCTCTTCCATTCCTTTTCTGGACTGCTTCCTTTTCCAGTTCCGCGCTACACAATTTATGTAAATTCCGGTAAATTCTGTTTCAACCATGAAGCGCGGTCTGGACAAACTCACCAACGAACAGCGCAAAGAAGCTTCTCCCTCTCCGCTCAGGGGAGAGGGCCGGGGTGAAGTGTCGGCCAGCAAAGATCGTCTCTCGCCGGAACAGCGTTCGTGGAATATGTCGCGCATTCGCGGCAAGGACACCAAGCCGGAAGTGGCCGTGCGCCAGCACCTCCACCGCATGGGATTTCGTTTCCGTCTGCACGTCAGAATCCCCATTGGCCCAACGCGGAATTCGGAACGGGGAACGCGGAAAGAGCCACTCAAAATTAAAAACTCAAAACTTAAAATTCCCTCTCACCATTCCGCGCTCCGAGTTCCCCGTTCCGCGTTTAGATTTGTTCGTCCCGACATCGTTTTACCCAGATACAAAACCGCCATCTTCGTTCACGGCTGTTTCTGGCATCGGCACAAAGGTTGTAAGAATTGCACCACGCCAACGCATCGGCAGGAATTCTGGCTGGCGAAACTCAATGGCAATGCGGCGCGGGATAAATTGCATCAGCGGGCGCTAAAAAAACTCGGCTGGCGCGTCATTGTGATCTGGGAATGTGAAGTGGCCGACCCGGTTCGACTCGATAAATTTATTTTGCGACCAACTCACGGGCGTGAGTGATTTCGCGATGGCCGACGGGACGCACCTGCGATGATTCCACCGTCACCACGGCGGCGGTTGCGCCTTCGAGCGTTGTGAACTCAATTTCATACGCGGCCCCGTCCCGATAAACATGCAACACCGTTCCCACATCGCCGGCTTCAAGTTTTTCATTTGGCACGGGCGCTTTCAGCACCACTCGTTCGTGTTCTTTGATCATAAATTTTCAATTTCTGCCCGGATAAGCCGTTACCAGTCTCGGCGCACCTTGATCATGGTCAATAATCCAAACCGTCCGCACCAGCGCCGGTTTGCGGCTGCGTCCTTCAATCCAGCCGCTCACAAATCAATCATCGCAAATCTCATCCTTTAGGATTTCCAATCGTGCTCGCAGTCTTGGGCCTGTCATTTTCTTCAATCGTTGCCATTCGTTAAGAATACGAAGAACCATATTACCCTGTCCGTCTGCTTTTCCCTGAAGATAAAGTTCACGTTCTTCGTTTAATGGCTTGCCGTTCTGTTCTTCAAACTGGCGCTCCAGATTGCGAACAATCCTAGAATAGAAATTTGCAATCTGTCTGGCTTCGCGTTCGCCGCTACATTCTTCGATCACGAATGAGTCGTTTGCATTGTGTCCGCTGGCGAAATAATCCGCTGTGTTTCTCCATGATTCTACACGGACACGCAGTCCGTCGAGGATTTGTCCAAGGTCATTACTTTCAAGCCGAAGCAAATATGTTTTTTCCATAACGTTCGGTGAATACATGTGGCCAGGAATGCCGAAATCAGCAAGCTTTTTGTGTTCTATACTAGAACAACACTTTTCGGCGGCAACCTGGTACCGTCGCCGCTCGAATGGGTCAACCGAGCCAGAATCTTATTGGTGAACGCGTAAAGAAGGCGCGTGCCGACGCAAAACCCCCGCTTACTCAAGACGAGCTTTCCAAAAAACTTTCCAAACTCGGCGCAAGTATTGACCGCGCTGGAATCGCAAAAATCGAGACAGGTATTCGCGGCGTACTCGATTATGAATTGGTCGCAATCGCAAAGGCGCTCGGTGTCAAAGTGACGTGGTTGCTCGGAGTGAAAGAATAGCATTATGGCTGCGTTCTATCGAGCAACCCTGACCGAATTCATCGCCAATTTACCCCAGCAAATCATCGGCTCTCTTTCATGCGCCTACCAACACAACGAACTACAGAAAAAACAAATTAAAGCGTGGGAGAAAGAAATCGTAGTTCTCAAATCTGTCTGCGCTGATGTCATTCGTCTGAACCCGGTTGCTGAGAATTGGTCGTTGCTTTTGGAGTATCCGATTCCGCGCCGTCACAAAAGATTAGATGCCGTGTTGTTGGCCGCCGATGTGATCTTCTGCATTGAATTCAAAACTGAAGATAAGGCGCACAGTTTGCAGTCTCAGAGGCAAGTCGAAGAATACGCGCTCGACCTGCGAGACTTTCACGAGGCGAGCAACAATAGACGAATCGTTCCAATTGCTGTGATTCCGAAAGCCGCAGCGGTGGATAATTCTGCAATACCACTTTCAACCGACGCTGTGTCTTTCGTCCGTTTAGCAAATGCGAATGACCTCGCGGAAGTTCTTCTTGAGGCGTTTGATTTCTATCACCGCATCGAGGCAACAACAATTGCTGCCGAAGCGTGGGACAAATCCGCTTACCGTCCGGTTCCAACTATTATTGAAGCAGCTGAAACTTTATACGCAGGCCATGACGTCCGCGAGATTGCCCATTCGCACGCTGGAGCAATTAATCTCACCGCTACGTCAGACCGTTTAGTGGAAATTATTCAGCAAGCGCAACAGCAAGGTGAGAAAGTTGTGTGCTTCGTCACCGGGGTTCCCGGTGCTGGCAAAACGCTCGTTGGTCTCAACGTAGTTCACAATCCAGCGTTACGCAGCGAAGGCCGTCCAGCCGGTGTATTTCTTTCTGGCAATGGCCCGCTCGTTAAAATTGTGTCGGCTGCGATTGCGCGTGACCACAAACGCAGAGTTCGCGAGCGAGGCGGCGACCGCACAGTCGGCACGTTCATTCAGAATGTTCATGTGTTTGTTCGTGAAGGACTGGAGAAATCTGACAAGCCGCCCGTAGAAAAAGTCGTGGTTTTTGATGAAGCTCAGCGTGCGTGGAATGCCGCCCAAAACCGAAAGAAGAACGGGATAGAAATATCGGAACCCGAAACTGTGCTTTCAATTATGGATCGCCACAACGATTGGGCTGTCGTGGTCGCCTTGATTGGTGGCGGGCAAGAAATTCACAACGGCGAAGCTGGTCTTGCCGAGTGGGGCAAAACGCTTCGGGAAAAATTCCCAAGCTGGAAAGTCCACGTCTCGCCCCGAGCACTGACAAATGATGCAAGTCTAGCCGGTCATCAATTGTTTGAAGACGGAAATTCGGGTTCGCTGCAAATCGAAACTGAGCCTTCGCTGCACTTGGAGGTCAGTCAACGCTCGTTCCGAGCGCGCAAGCTCACTGAATGGGTGGAAGCCGTATTAGCAGGGGAGCCAGAGAAAGCGATGGCGATAATTCCTGACCTACGAGATTTTCCAATTGCCGTCACTCGTTCCTTTGCAACTGCTCGCGATTGGCTGCGCAAACAAACTCGCGGACAACGGCGGTGTGGTTTAGTCGCAAGCTCGGGCGCAATTCGCCTCCGCTCAGATGGACTCGAACTATCTTCAGGATTTCGCCAAGGGAACCGTGACATTTACGTTCACTGGTTTCTAGCTCTACCACCAGATGTGCGCTCATCAAATCAGCTAGAAGTCGCAGCCTCTGAATTTGAATGCCAAGGATTGGAACTCGACTGGATCGGAGCGTGTTGGGGTGGCGATCTCAGCTTCGATGCAAATAGTGCTGGATGGGCGTTTAGGAACTTTTCCGGTAGTCGTTGGGGAAATTTGAATACAGAAATTGATCGGAAATATCTAATCAATACTTATCGGGTTCTTCTGACTCGTGCTCGTCGCGGGTTGGTAATCTGGATTCCGCCCGGAGACGCTGATGATAAAACACATTCTCCAGATTTGTTTAACTCAACTGCTGACTACATTCAACGCTGCGGGTTGAAGTTGATTTGAAGTTTAGTGTCCCGCTTTCTAAACCATTCGTTGAGCATCGCGCGGAAATTCTCGACCGTTCCAAGGCCGGACATAATATTGGCGGGATGAGATTTTCGCTGGTGTTGGCGCTGTTTCTGGTCGGGTGCGGAACGGTTTCCACTCGCATGGAACGGGGCGAACCGTTCGTTCCTGCGCCGAACGCATTGGACGGCATCACGCAGGCGCGCGCGGAGAAATTGGTGATCGGTGGCGGCACGGCTTTCATTGCGTCGGCGGAGAAACCGGCGCACGGCCAGCCGTGGGTCTGGTATGCGCCAACGTTTATCGGC
>JBDSLX010000161.1:0-1719 GCA_039916145.1 Verrucomicrobiota bacterium
GAAATGGCGACGAAATTTCGTCCGTCTCACGCGGATTATACTTACCAGGCAAAATACGGAATTCGTAATTGGCAAGGTGGTGGTCGCACTTCCGCGCGCGAAACAATTGGTCGCGTTGCCGCTGGTGCGATTGCGAAGAAAATTTTACGCGAACGTTTTGGGGTCGAAGTTTTGGCTTACGTGAAACAGGTTCAACGCATCGAAGCGGACGTAAATCCTGACACCGTAAAATTTAAAGACGTTGAATCGAACATTGTTCGTTGTCCAGACAGCGCGACGGCGGAAAAAATGATTCGGCTGATTGAGCGCACGCGAAAAAATGGCGACAGCGTTGGCGGAATCATTGAAGGCATCGCTCGCGGAGTTCCTGCGGGCTGGGGCGAACCGGTCTTTGATCGTCTCGAAGCGGATCTTGCGAAAGCGATGCTGAGTTTGCCTGCGTCAAAAGGATTTGATGTTGGCTCAGGCTTCGGCGGAATTCTTCTGACGGGCCGCGAGCACAACGATTTGTTTCGCATGAAAGCTGGAAAAGTTCACACGCTCACGAATCGTTCCGGCGGAATTCAAGGTGGCATTTCAAACGGCGAGACAATTTTCTTTCGCGTCGCGTTCAAACCGGTTGCCACCGTGATGCACGAACAGGAAACCGTTGGAACCGATTTAAAGAATACAACTTTGAAAGCGCGCGGGCGCCACGATCCGTGCGTGTTGCCGCGCGCCGTTCCGATGGTTGAAGCGATGACTGCGCTGGTTTTGGTCGATCATGCATTGCGTCAAAAAGCACAATGCGAATAGCGCCACAGCCTTAGGATTTATTTGGAATTTTTCTCGCTTTGGGAGACCGCTTTTCGTTGCGCTTTCCTTTTTGCTTTCGGCCCCAGCCCTTCACCATCGGAATCACCTTTGTGCGCGACGGGTTCGGCGTTCACTTTCGGCAGGAACTTCGCGAGATTTTTTTTGACGCTGGCGTTTTCGGGTTTGCTGGCGACGTTCGTCCACTCCTCTGGATCGGTTTTTTGGTTATAAAGTTCCTCGGAACCGTCGGTGTAATGGATATAACGCCATTCCTCGGTCGTGATCGCATGGTTGTTGCGCAAATAAGTTGTGATAGCCGGTTGTTTCCATTCGGCTTTCGGATTTGCGAGCAACCTTTTGATGCTGATTCCTTCAACGTGGTTTGGAATCGGCGCACCGGTTAATTCGCACACGGTCGGAAAAATACTCGTCGTGTCCACGGCGCGATCGCATTGCGTTCCGGGTTTCGTAAGGCCAGGCGCAACCCAGATAAACGGCACGCGCGTCGCCTGCCGCCACAAAGCAGATTTTGCCCAGTGCTCTTTTTGGCCGAGATGCCAGCCGTGGTCACTGACGAAAATGATGACGGTGTTGTCGCGATGTTTTGATTGGTCCAATGCATCGAGCAAGCGGCCAATTTGCGCGTCCATGTAGGAAATCGCCGCGAGATAGGCGCGCACACGGTCTTGCCACAGACCCGCTTTCACAATGGCGGCGTGTGGACCTTGTGGATTGGCGAATTTAACGCCCAGCGCTGGAACATCCGCGAGATCATTGGTCTGCACGATGGGCAGTTGAATGCTTTCCAAAGGATACAGATAAAAATATTTCTTCGGCACATCCCACGGTGTGTGCGGGCGATGAATCCCGCACGTCATAAAGAACGAGTCTTTTTGTTCGTCGCGCTCTTTCAATCGATCGATG
>JBDSLX010000162.1:0-1851 GCA_039916145.1 Verrucomicrobiota bacterium
GGGCCGGTGTAGGGCTTGGGTTGATAATCAAACGGCGGCAATGTTGGTTTCTTCATAAATTTTTCGAGGAGCAATGGTACTGATTAAATTTTGTTCGCAGGAACTTTAGCTGTTTCGGGTGCGTTCACCTTTTGACCCTCAACGCTAAATTGTTTTCCAACCAAATAAAGCAGGAACGCCAGAATAAATCCGACGAACCATGCATAGTTGTAAAGTTTTCCAAAAAAGTCAGGAACGATATGAGGGCTGATTAATTTAATCTGCACAAGAAAGCCCGGAACGTTCGGCAACACTGCAAAGACCAACGCGACCATCGCCACCACGCTGAACCCATTCGTGAAACGATATTCGCCATCCGGTTGATAGAGCGCGACGAGATTGAGCCGCTTCTTGCGATACACAAAATAATCGGCAATCAAAATTCCGCCAATGGGTCCGAGCAATGCGCTGTAGCCGACAAGCCATGTAAAAATGTAACCGCTCGGATCAGCGACAAGTTTCCACGGCATCATCATGATTCCAATAATCCCGGTAATCAAACCGCCGATGCGAAACGTAATATGTCGCGGCGCGAGATGCGCAAAGTCATTCGCCGGACTTACCACGTTTGCAGCGATGTTCGTCGCGAGCGTCGCAACGCAAAGCGCAAGCATCGCAACGACGAGCACGACTGGATTATTGAATTGCGTCAACACATCCACTGGGTCCCAAATTGTTTTTCCGTAAATGATTGTGGTCGCAGATGTCACCGCCACGCCGATGAATGAATAGAGCGCCATCGTCGCTGGCAAACCGAGCGCCTGGCCAATGACCTGGTCGCGTTGTGAATGCGCGTAACGCGAGAAGTCTGGAATGTTCAGCGAAAGCGTCGCCCAAAAACCGATCATGCCGGTCAGCGCGGGAAAGAAATACGCAAGGAATTGTCCGTCCTTCGGCTGGCCGAGAGCGAACTGTGACGGCTGGGAAAGAATCGGCCCGAAGCCGCCCGCGTTTTTGTAAGCCCACCACAAAAGTAACAAGCCGAGCGCGATCAACACCGGCGCTTTGATGTTCAGCAGCCAGCGGATGCAATTGATTCCTTTGTAAACGACCAGCATGTTGACGCCCCAGAAAAACAGGAAGCACAGAAACTGCGCGCCGGTAATTCCTAAAAAATTATCCGTCGAGCCAGACGCCAGCGGCTCGTGAAACACACAAAGAATTTTGTAAATCGCGTTGCCGCCAATCCACGTTTGGATTCCAAACCAGCCACACGCGACGAGCGCGCGCAACAACGCCGGGACATTAGCGCCTTTCGTTCCGAAGGCCGCGCGACAATAGACTGGAAATGGGATTCCGTATTTCGTCCCGGCGTGCGCGTTGAGAATCATCGGGACGAGCACGATCAGGTTGCCGAGAAAAATGGTGAGAATCGCCTGCGACCAATTCATGCCGATCTTCGGATCAATCAATCCCGACGCAAGCATGTAAGTCGGGATGCATGCCGCCATCGAAATCCAAAGTGCGGCGAAACTGCCGACGCGCCATTTGCGGGCAGAGGAGGGGATAGGCGCCAGGTCGGAATTGAATAATTTGCTTTCTTTGATTTCCGCCAACTGGCTTGCGGTTAAGTCGGCCTGAATGGAATTCATTCCGCTTTTCTATCTATCTTTTCTTTAATCCGCAAGGATGTCTCTGTTGCTGGAAGCTGGAGTCTGTCAGAAACCTCCAGCCTGGTTTGGTCCGCAAGACAAAAAAGCCCGATTTTTTTAAAACCGGGCTTCAAATAGAAGTCTGTGAGAATCAATATTTCTCCCAACGTTCTTCCTTAATCCCTTCTCGATTGACCTCCGGTTGGCGGTTTTTGACTTT
>JBDSLX010000163.1:0-7049 GCA_039916145.1 Verrucomicrobiota bacterium
GATAAAACGATGCGGATCACGGAGGTGAAGCTGAGTTCAAAAACAAAATTCGCAGTGAGTGAGAAAGTGAGAAAGTGAGAAAGTGGGCGACGCTCATCTCACTTTCTCGCTTTCCCACCTGCTCACCTGCATTAAACTTCACTCATGCAAATTCAAGTTGGCATCATCACCGTTTCTGACCGCGCCTCGAAGGGGCTTTACGATGATCTCGGCGGGCCTGCTCTCAAAAAGGCGACGGAAGATCAGGGCTGGAATGTTTTGGCGGAATCGCTTGTGCCGGATGGAAAAGGTGAAATTCAACGCGCCATTCGGGAACAGATCAACAAAGGTTGTGCGCTTGTTTTGACGACTGGCGGAACAGGCGTGGCGTTGCGGGACGTGACTCCTGAAGCCGTCCGCGAAATTGCGATTCGTGAGTTGCCGGGTTTCGGCGAAATCATGCGGAGCGAATCAATGAAGATCACGAAGAACGCCATTCTCTCGCGCAATCTTGCCGTGGTGGTGGAAAAATCTCTCGTGATTTGTCTTCCCGGAAAACCGAGCGGCGCAGTGGAATGTCTTGGATTCGTGATCGGCGCCATCCCGCACTGCCTCGAAGTTTTGCAGGAAGTTCCCACCAGTTGTTGATTTCAAAAGCGCTTTTCTCCTATTGGCGTAAAAAAACTCCCGCAACTTTCGCCGCGAGAGTTTTATCAGAGTCCAGTTGCGCGTTACGGATTCAACAACTGACGATTGGTTTCAGCGCCAGGCAGAGTTCCGGGAACGAACGTGGGAATCTGCAACTGATTGCTGACGGACGTTACGCCAGGAGTATTTTTGATGCGGGCCTCGATGCTGCGCCGTTCTCCTTCATTGGCGACCATGCCTCGCAAAGTCACTGCGCCATTTTGATTCATCACCGTAACGGTGGATCGGGTTTGCGGGAAAAATATCTGAGTTGCACCGGTACGAGCCAGAGCGGCCCGCAACTGTTGCGCAAACGCTTGATCCGCAGCGTTCGCTGTTCCATTGGTCAATCCCGTATTCGCATTGGTAGAGGCTCCACTGGCTTCGTTAATAGGCGCACCCGCCCCCGGGAAGGCCGTTTGGTTTGTTCCAAATGTCGGCGCCAAATTTGTCCTCTGAAATGCGGTCTGGTTGGTCGTGCCAAAAGGCGGATTGGTCGTTCCGAACGTCACTTGGTTGGTGCCTCCAAAACCGGGTTGAGGAGGTCGATCAAGTAAGATTCGATTGTCTTCCGAAGGCGTATTGGCCCGTGGAGCGATGCCGGGCCTCGGTTGTGTCGGGTTCACACCCGGTTGGACAGCCGTTCCGACGGAGGGTGAGGGTGCTGGGCTGGGTTGAGTTTGACTCTGCGCCAATGAAGCGCTCAATATCAAAGTTGCCAGTAAGACAGATTTTTTTTTCATAATTATTTTATTCCTTTTTTTCGACGAATTCCATTTTCACGGAAAATCACTTAGTAGGAATTTCTTGGCATTGAGCACCCTTTTCAAGGGAGAGCTTTGCCGTTTTATCAATCGGGGGAAACTTGAGCAGCTAAATTTTCCCCGTTTAAATGGTGGTCTTTTCTGAGGCGAAAAAAAAATTTGCATTTCAATAAAGTCGGGGAATATTCGTGCCATCAATGAGGAAAAGCCCCAGTAGTTGTTACGACAAACTAGCGGGGGTTTGGTCAGCAACAATATTTAACCCTTAAGATAATTTAGTTATTCAAATGACAAAAAAACAAACCTCTCGAAGCAAAATTTTACAAAGCGCGTGGTGGGCGGTCGCGCTGGTTGTCGCGTTCTTTTCACAAATGGGTTTTGCGGAAACTCCAGATCGTTTCGCCCGTAGTTTTTCCGATTTCAAATTTGTTTATCATGAAAAGGTGCAGGAACCGGAAGCTTTTCTCGCGTCGCGCTCGGGCGATTGCGATGACTTTGCCACGTTGGCGGCCAAAGTGTTGGGCGAAAGTGGATTCGTCACTCACCTTTATGCCGTGCGCATGAAAGGCGAAACCCACGTTGTTTGTTACGTGCCCGAAACAGGCAGCTATCTCGATTACAACGAGCGCGCGCAACCGAATCCTCTCGTTGCCTGTGACGGCACCTTAAAGGATATTGCCCGGAAAGTGTCGCGCTCTTTTGGACGAGACTGGCTTTCGGCTTATGAGTTTTCTTATCGAGAAAAAATGAAGTGGCTGGTCAACCCTATCCTGTTCAATAAATCGAGCGCAGGGACGTTATTGGCCAGTGAGTAAGCGAAGGAAGCAGTTTAAGAACTATTCCCTTGCGGTTTTCTGCCAAATTGCGGATCGACTTTGATGAGAAACGCCACCAGAAATCCCGGTATCGTCGAAATCATAATCCAGATAAAAAAGTTTTTGTAGCCAATCAGGTCTTGCAGCCAACCGCTCCACATTCCCGGCAACATAATTCCCAATGCCATAAACCCGGTGCAAATCGCGTAGTGCGCGGTTTTATTCGGGCCGTCCGCAAAATAAAGCAGGTAAAGCATGTAAGCGGAAAAACCAAAACCGTAGCCGAATTGCTCAATCGCAATGCAGCCGCTGATCACCGCGAAATTTTCTGGCTGCACAAACGCGAGATAAAGAAACGCGGCGTTGGGCAAATGAATCGCGCAAACCATGATCGGCAACATTTTTTTCAATCCATGTTTCGAGGCGAGGATGGCGCCAAAGATTCCGCCAAAGGTGAGCGCAAGAATTCCAAACGTGCCGTAAGCGAGACCTAATTGGCTCGTGCTCAGTCCCAGCCCGCCGACTTCCCGCGCATCCAACAAAAACGGGCTGACCAATTTCAACGCCTGCGCCTCGGCCAGCCGATAAAATAAAATGAACGCGAGTGCGATGAGAATGCCGGGTTTTTTAAAATAAGAACCAAACGTTCCAAAAAAATCAGCGAATAGATTTTTGCCCGAGCCGACGGGAGCATCTGCGGTCGGACGAGGCAGCGCGAATTGATGATAAAAACAGGCGAGCAAGAATAAACCACCCAACAGAAAAAGGGTGATCGACCATGCCAAAGAAATATTTCCAGCGCGCGAAGCGAAAATGACGGAAGAACTCTGTTTCAACTTGGGATCAAGTTGCACGACCGCCGCAAACGGCGTATTCCAGTTCGTGGAATTGAAAACAAACCGCTCGCCTTCCACGAGTTTGAATCCACGGTCTCCCGCGCTGAAACCAATAAATTCGCGGCCACTTTTCTTTCGATCAAAATTGACGACGATTTCTTTTGCCGGTGGCGGTTCTTTGGACAAAGTGAAATAAATCAGACCCACATTTCCCGCCGTGTTCGGCTTGGCTTTCAACTCTTTGGGAAATGTCGCGCGCAAAAAATCTCCCATCGGTTTTGAAATGTTTTCCGTCCACCAACCGTGAGTGGTTTTTTTCTCTGCCGGTTTCTCCAGGGTGATGAAGCCGTGTGCTCGATTCCATTTCTTGGCCTCATCAATGACGGACTTGGCTTCATCCGCTGTTTTTTCGGTGATGGCGACGGTCAGGTTTTCCGGATGAGAGACCAAACGCAGTTCGCCTTCCTGCGACGTTGCGTGAATGGACGTGGGATCAAAATTGGAAACGCTTTCAAGGCCCGGTTGCGCTTGCAAAGGAACTTCTACAGGCGGCAGACCGTTTTTACTTTCCAAAACTCCCGCGAGAACAATCAGCAATCCGCTCCCCACAATCATCGCGATGCGATAAAATGTGCTGCGAATTCCGTTCCACCACGTCTGATCGTGCTTGTTCAAACTCAACATGTAAAAACCGTCAGCGGCGATGTCATGGGTCGCTGAGATAAATGCCATTCCCCAGAAAATTGACAGGGACATGAAGAAAAACGCCGCTGTTTGAATCGAAGCGCCCGCGCCCATCAATCCCAGCGCGAGCAAAAATTGCGTCGCCACAATCCAGAGCCGTTTCGTTTTAAAAATATCCACGAAGGGACTCCAAAGCGGTTTCAAGACCCACGGCAAATTGAGCAAGCTCGTGTAAAGCGCGATGTCGGTGTTGGAAATACCGAGCCGCTTGAACATCACGACCGACATGGTGTTGACCGCGACGTAGGGAATGCCCTGCGCAAAATAAAGACTGGGAATCCACCGCCACGGACTGCGTTTGGTTTCTTTAGTTTGCATTGAAGAAGTGTCCGGCGTAACGGGTTTCTCAGGGTTCCACATTTGCTCGGCAGATTAACGACGGGGAAGATTATTTCGAGTGAATTCTAGGGCGGTTCGCGAAACTGCTTTTCGGCCATTCGTTACTCTGTTAATTGAACCAAATGAAATTTCCACCGCGATTGAAACTCGCTCATCTTCCGACGCCCATTCAGAAGCTCGAACGAATCTCCGCCGAAGTCGGCAAAGAAATTTTCATCTGGCGCGACGACTTGACTGGATTTACCGAATCAGGAAATAAAATTCGCAAATTGGAATTTCTTCTCGCCGATGCCTTGGAGAAAAAAGCCACGCGCATCATTACCACGGGCGGGCTGCAATCAAACCATACTCGCGCCACGACTTTTGCCTGCCGCCGACTTGGCCTGGAAGTTTCCGTCGTCGTGCGCGAACCTAAAATCGGCAGAAAACCAGACGAACCGCTCACCGCCAATCTTCTGCTGAATAAAATTGCCGGTGCGGATTTGAATTTTATTTCCTACGCCGAATACGAAGCGGCCGGCTCGTCTTATACACCGTGGCTGGAGAAAATTTCCGCCGCCTCTCGTCAGCGCGGTGAGAATCCCTACATTATCCAGGAAGGCGGCAGCGTTCCCATCGGTTGCTTCGGTTACATCGCCGCCGTCGAAGAAATGCTGGCGTCCTGGAAAAATTGCGGCGCAAAAACCGATTCTCCTGACGCACTCTTTTTCGCTGACGGCTCCGGCGGCACACACGCGGGTTTGCATCTCGGCTATGAACATCACGATCTTCCCACGAGAAAACTATGGGCGATTAATATCTGCGACTCCGCCGCATATTTTCAGAAACGCGTCGGCAAATTGATAGAAGAAACCGCCGCGCAATTTGGTTTGAAGCACAACGAACGCGAGTTGCAGGTGCTCGACGGGCATTTTGGGGACGGTTATGGAATCGCGAGCGATGCCGATCTAAAATTCTACGCCAAGCTCGCGCGTCAGGAAGGGGTGTTGTTCGATCCAAGTTATACCGGTAAAGCGTTTCAAGGCATGTTGGCCGAAATCAAAAAGGCGCCAGATCGTTTCGGCGAAAAAATGATCTTCCTTCATTCCGGCGGAAGTTTCGGCACATTCGCCCATCAAGAACGCTACGCGCGATTGTTAACTTAAAGATTGAGAAAATTTGGAGACTCTCCACCGCTGGTATTGCCTTGCAGTTATTTCCACCAGAACTGTTACTTCAATGAACCGCAGTGCGTCTTGGCATGAAGTTGCGATTTGCAGCAGAAGCCATTTGGTTTAGCCTCGTCATTGTTTTAGATGAAAAAATTTATTTTAATTTTGGTCGTTTTGCTGGCCGCCGGTTTCGGTGGATTTCATTTCTGGAAAAAATGGCAAACCAAAAACCAGTCCTCGAAAATTTCAAAACGCCCGACCACGGCCACGGTTGAATCCCGCGACATTCGTTTTTCGATTAACGCGGCGGGCGACATCGGTCCTGCCGATCAGGTTTCCGTGCGTCCCGAAGTGAACGGCAAAATCGCCTTATTGCCGGTGGACATCGGAGACACGGTTAAGAAAGGCGATTCACTTTTTACGTTGGATGATACCGATTTGCAGATTCAACGCTCCTCCCGCCAGACCGACATCGAAGGGGCAAAATTGCAGTTGGAAAAAACGAAACGCAACTTCGAGCGCGTGCAAAAACTTTTTTCCGACAAACTCATTTCGCAGGAAGTTTTCGACGATGCGCGCACGGAATATGATGTGGCCAAAAATGCTTTTACGCGCGCCGACCAGGCGTTGAGCCTTGTGGATTACAGTCTGACGAAAACCAAAATCGTGGCACCGTTTGATTGCACAGTGCTGACGCGCCCGGTTTCCGTTGGACAAGCGGTTTCCGGTTCAGGCGGATTTAACAGCGGCACCGAGGTGATGACGATTGCCAACCTGAACGACATGGTGATCCTCGCGCACATCAATCAGGCGGATGTGACGCGCGTCACGCTGCAACAATCCGTCGATATTGAAGTGGATTCGGTTCCGGGTTTGAGAATGAAAGGCTTGGTGGAACGCATCGCGCCGCAGGCGACCGTGAAAAATAATTTAAAAGGATTCTCCGCGCGCATCGCTCTGAAAAAAATCGATCCGCACGTTCGTCCCGGAATGACGGCGAATATTGCGATCCCCGTGGCCTCGGCCAAAGATGTTCTGTCGATTCCGCTCGCGGCCGTTTTCACAGAAGGAGGCGAGCGATTTTCTTATGTGAAAAATGGCGCTGCCACGGAGCGTCGCTCCATTCAAATCGGAGTGACCGATTATAGTTACGCCGAAGTGACGGGGGGATTGTCGGCGGGAGAAATTGTTTCATTGGAAGGACCCGGAGAAAGTCTTGATCCGAAAAAAGGTCAAGGTCGCGGTGAACGCAAAGCAGGCGATGCCTCTTCTGGAATGCGTCGGGCCGGGGCCACCAATGCTCCCGGCGGCACCGGAACTTCCCGTCCTCCCGGCGGCGGAGATCGTCCTAGCGGCTCGCGTCGTTCCGGCGGAATTTAATCGTATGCCGCTTGTCGAACTTCGCAACGTCAGCAAAATTTATCATCTCGGCGGAGAGGAAATTCGCGCGCTGGATGACATCTCGCTCGACATCGAAGGCGGCGAATTTATTTCCATCATCGGCCCGTCGGGCAGCGGTAAGTCAACTTTGATGCACATTCTCGGTTGTCTGGATTCTCCGACGCGTGGCACGATTCAACTCGACGGAACGCAGATTCAAAATGCCAATCGCGCGCAACTTGCTTCCATCCGAAATAAAAAAATAGGATTCGTTTTTCAGTTTTTCAATTTGTTGCCGAAACTTAACGTCCTGCAAAACGTCGAACTGCCGATGATTTACAGCGGCACCAGCGC
>JBDSLX010000164.1:0-5592 GCA_039916145.1 Verrucomicrobiota bacterium
AAATCTTTTGTGGCGACTTCTTCTTCCTTCTCTGCCAGCGAGACGCTGGCAGCACGTTGGATGCGTCGCGCTTTGGTCGGAGTTAATTTAATGAGCGATTCGATGGAAGCGCGCGCGCCATCGGCGGTTCGCGTTTCAATAATTTCTCCGAGCAACATGAAAAATGCGACGAGTCCCGCTTCTTGATAATTACCCGATGAAAACGCCGCGATAACCGCCAGGCCGACGAGTTCGTTGGTGCTCAGGATTCCGCGCCGCAAATCTTTTAGTGACGTCCAGACAATCGGATAGCCCAGAATAATTGCGCCGATCATCGCGCTGAAATCAGCAACCGTGCTGCCTTTGCCGAAAACCCAATCGACGACGAACGAGTTGAGGACAAAAATCAGGCCGAGGATGGTTTGCTGGAGGCGCACCGGTGTGTGCTCGTGTTCTTGGCCGCAACTCGCGCAACTTTCGTCGTGCGTGTGGCCTTGTTCGTCGCGACTCAGTAATGAAGTGACTTGCATACTATTTCGGTGGCGTGACCGGATTTTGCTCGGCCTTTTGTTTTTGGCGCCGCGCCCGGTATTCATCTGATTCCGGTTCGCGGTTTAATTGTAGCCTGAGTTCGCGTGGTTTTCCATCGGCGCGATCAGGCATCACCTCTTTGTCCTCGGCATTGGCGAGAACTTTTCTCCACGTTTCGGTCAGCAGAAGTTGCCGAAACAATTGCGGATTTCTTTCGTAAGCTGGTAGGCGATCTAAAAAGTTTGTGGATTCTGCGCGAACGCTGCTGAGCAATTTCGCGCGATCACTAATGGCCGTATTGACGATGGAATTGGATTCACTTAACGCGGTGCTCAACATTGTGCTCGCAGCACTTTTAGCGGCGTTGTTGGTGGTGCTGCTTTCCTGCTCGGCGGCGGTCACGGCATTGAAGGCTTCGTTGACTTGACGCGGCGGAATAGATTCCAGCTTGCTCGATCCTACCACGATGCCGAGCTGTTGCTGTTCAACGGCGCGACTGAAAAGTTGCACTACTTTATCTTTGAACGCGCTGCGTTCGAGACGAACCGCATCATCGACGTTGAATTGGGCCGCCGCGTCCAGCAACGCATTGTCCAACGCGTTCGTGACGGTTTCCTTCGCGTCTTTGAAATTCAAAACGTAACTGATCGGATCTGTAATCTGATAATCCAAAGTCACGCGCGCATGAATGATGTTTCCATCGGCCGTCAATGCGTAGCCGTCGAGAGCAGGATTGAGCGATTGACCGGCTTGAGGCTCCGTTCCATCTGGATTTATCGCATACCAACCAACCGAAGAAGTGACCGTCTGAATTTCGCTGATCGGAATAAAAACTTTTTCATCAATCGGATAGGGCCACGACCAATGCAATCCCGGACCGAGCAACTGTTCCCTCGTCGCGCTCGAAGTTTTTCCGAAACGCAACACAACGGCCTTTTGATTTGGTGGCACCGTGAAAATCCCCGAGCCAATGAAAACAATCACGAGCACAAACATGATTATTTTCACGATGCCGAAGCTGCTGCGTAATGCTTCGGAAAGCGCTTGCGAACCCGAATCTTCCACCGAAATGGGCGCAGGTATCGGAGCTTCGTGATCGTGCCCGTGATGGTCGTGCGGTTCGCTCATGGGTTTTTCCTGGGCGCAGTTTTCTGTAGGCCATCCAATAAATCAAATGGAGGCGTGCGTTGATCGAGAATTAAAGTTGTGCGCTCTTTCGTCGATTGCTCCAGCGTATCTATTTTTTTGAGAAACAAAGCGAGCTCAGGATTCTTTTCAAAAATTTCGTAAGCCTTGGCGGCTTCGGCCTCGGCTTTGCCGTGAATTTCAATCGCGGTCGCGTCGGCCTTCGACAAGATTTCCGCGCGATCACGGTCGGCGGCGCTGATAATTTTGTTCGCTTCAGAATCGCCTTGCGCTTTGATTCCAGCAACGACGCGTCCCCGCTCTTCTTTCATGCGATCAAAAACTTTTTGCGTAATGTTTTCCGGCAAACCAAGTTTTTTGATGCCGAGAAAATTAATGCGAATTCCGTACTGGGCCTGAGCCGCGTCCTTGATGCGGCTCTCAATTTCGCTTTCGATTTGCGCGAATTTCAATTCCTGCGGGTTCGTAGAAATAAAATGCGAAAACGGATGCTTGCCAACGACAGCGTATTTCGCATCGCTGATTAAGTTGCCCAGGCTTTGTTCGGCGCGAGGAATCGAACCGGTGAAACGTTCGCGGAAAAGTTTTGGATTGCTGATCGTCCAACCTGCATAAACCGCCACCAGAACATTTTTCCCGTCATGCGTTTGAGTTTCGCTGAACTTGTCTTCGAAATTCTGAATTCGTTTATCGAACTTCTGCACTTTTTGAATGGGCCACGGCCATTTCACTTTTAATCCCGGCTCCGGTTTGTTCGGATCGGTATTATAATCGCGGGTGGGTTTGCCAAACGTCGTGACGAGCGCGACTTCCGTCTGGCGCACTTGAAACATGAACAGCAGCGCGCCGAAAATCAGCACGAGCAAAAGTCCAATGGTGAAGGTGAGTGTATTCCGTTTCATAAAATTATTTGGGCGGCGGCACTGTTACGTCCAAGAGGTCCGGCCTGATTTTTTCTTCGAGATTCAGTTGAATCACGTCCTGCGTGTTGGTGGGAGCGATAATGTATTTGCGCGCGCTGCGGCTCGCGCGGGCAAACGTTTCGAGATAAAGCCGTTGCGGATAAACCGTCGGCGCTGCCGTGAAAGCCGTGATCTGATTTGTAAATTGCGCGCCGCGAGCGACCGCCGTCGCCACGGTGTTCAGCCGATAAATTTCCGCGTCGCGAATTTTCTTTTGCGCCTCGGCCTCGGCAGTGGGCAAAAGTCTGGCGCGATAACCTTCGGCGTTTAGAATCCGCGCTTCCTTCTCCTGCATTGCGCCAACCACTTTTTGAAATTCTTCCGCGACCTTGACCGGTGGATGAATGTCTTGCAGTCCGACAAATAAAATATTCACGCCGAGTTTTAAATCATGGGCGCGCATTTGGATTTTTTCACGAAGTTCTTGCGCCGCTTTGAGACGGCCACTCGACATGATTTCAATCAGATCAACGCCGACGAGATAAAGAACGACTTCGCGCGTCGCAATTTTTTCCAGAAGTTGGCCTGCGTCGGCATGGTGGTAAGCCCAGGCGCGCACGTCATCGATTTGATATTGCACCGGAATGCTGACGGTCAAAAGATTGGCGGGAACACTTTGCTGGCCGGCTTGATTGGTCGAAATCTGTTCGCTGCTGGCGACGAGCAAATTGAATTCTTCTTTGTAATGCGGGCGTGTCCAGAGAACGGTTTTTTCTTTTTCAAGATTCGGATCGGGAACGAAACCAATGTTGAAAGTTTGAACTTCGCGCGTCGGGAAACGGTTCACTTCATCAATCGGCCACGGCAATTTCAAATGCGGCCCCGGTTCAAGAACCCCATTCGCAACAGGACGACCAAAACGCTCCAGCAAGCCTTGTTCGCCCGTGCCGATAAAAACGATGCAAGTGGAAAGAAGAAGAACGACGAGTTGCGCGACGATAATCCACGCCAAAGCTTTTTGAAGAAATCGAACAAACCAGGTCTCGGAAACTTTGAAACCGAATTGATAATCGAGTGCGTGTGCAGCGCTGGAAAAAACTCCTTCGGGTTGTCCGAGCAATCCAACGACGCGGCTTTCGTAAATCAGGCGCTCCGCTTTGCCCCGAATACGCGGTCGATAAATTTCCAGGATCAAACTGACTACGAGTTCTAGGGCGATTACGCCAAGCAACAAAACAAAAATTCGCGCAGCGTATAAATCGGCCTGAGCGATGCCGCCCCAGGTTACGAGTCCGATGCTCAGTGCGGCCAGGGCGCACAAATATGCGCTCAACAAAAGGTAGCTCGCGGTCGGGCGCAACAGGCGCTGCTTTTCGAGACGAGCGAGACTCGCGGAATATTTTCCAAACAAAAACAGGACGAGCGCGAACAATCCGAAAATTGAAATCGCGATGGCTGCTCGTGTTTCTACCAGCGGAATGAGCGTGCGCAGATTTTTCCATTGCCAATAAATCGCCGCGCCTTGCGCCAAAACCAAAAGCAGGGTGAAGCCGGGAATGAAGAAGCGTTCGAATTGTTCGCGCGAACGTTTCGCCGCAAACGTGTCGGCCTGGGTTGTGAAAAGCGATTCGCTGCTTTTGCTTTTGACCAGTTCGTCGAATTCCAATTTCTCCAGACGTTCGCGCTCTTCCAAGCGCATTTGGAAATAGCTGATCAGCGCGACGAGAAAACCGGTTCCGAAAATAAATGAGGCGGCCAGTCCAGCGGCGGAATTCAAGTAACGTGAAATGGCCACGCCGACAATCGTGACGAGCAAAAGCGCGATCCAATTTATCAGTCCAATTTTATGATGATTTTTGTCCATCGGAATTATGTTAGCTCGCGGTCTTCAAACAGAACCAGCGCCAGCGCGAGTATCGCGCCGACGTAGCCGACCATGTAGCCAAAAGCTTTGCCGAGATAGCCAAGCGGAAATTGTTTGCCGCTCTCCAGAACGTCCGCAAGCCAGAACAATTGCCAATTCGGGGTGACGGCGTAAATGATCGACGCCCACCACGAGCCAGCTTCAGCGCGACGGCCAAATAAATAATCGGACATCAAGCCGAGCAAAAATAGGGCGGAACAGATCGCGAGTGTTGGAACCATTTCAAGCCGCGTCGAACAAGCGAGCGCCAGCGCGGCGAGAATCCAGAGCGCAAATAAAATCAGCACGGACGCGGGGATCAATCGCCAGTCGATGCCGGTGTAGGTTTCCATCCCCCTCAATTCCTTTTTCACGAAATGAATTACGATGAACGCAATGGTAAGCATCACGACCACGCTGAACACGGCATCGGCCATAAACGGCCTGCGCAAAAAGAAATTGGTAAATCCGGCAATCGCATAACCGAGGACGACTGCGCCGCTGAAAATTGCAAGCGCAGGAAAATCAACCCCGCCGTATGCGTCAAACGCCATACGCGATGCAAGCAGGGCGGCGATCATGTTGACGTAAGTTAAAAGACTGAGTGCGGCGGCAAGTCCGAAAAATTTGGCAATGAGAAATTGTGCGCGGCCAACGGGCTTGGCCAGGACGGCGAGCGCGGTTCCGGTGCGAATTTCACGAGCGACCGAAGCCGAAGCACTCAGCACTGCGGCAAAAAGCCCCGCCAAAAGCATGACGGCGAGAACGGAATTTTTCACCATCTTCGGTTCATCGCCAAAGCCAAAATAGTTGATGCAGGCCAGAAAAACTTCAAACGAAGCGGACACGGTCATGAGCAGCAGAAAAATCGGCTGCCGAACCAGTTCCATGAAGGCATTGCTGGCGATGGTGATAAACTGTCGCATTATTATTGGCCGCAAAGATTACGGGGCAAAATCCGCATTGCAAATCGTAAATCCTAAGGCGTGCAGGAATAAGACAAGCAAAGAACAAATAGATTCAAAATTCGAGGGAAGCTGGAAAAAGATGTCTCGCGGCTAAGTTTTATTTTCCTGTCTTCATTCCTTCGATGACCGCGCGGGCAACTATGGGAATGATTTCCCGTTCTTT
>JBDSLX010000165.1:0-1768 GCA_039916145.1 Verrucomicrobiota bacterium
ATCGCGCCTTTGTTAAACGCCCGGAACAGCGAGTGATCCACGAGGACATATGTGCCGGGTATCTCGACCTTGAACTCCACTATCGCAGAACCGCCCGCCGGAATCATCGTGGTTTGGACGTTGTGCGATAATTGAGTGCCGCCTTCCTGATAGACCGTGTCAAAGATTTCGCCGATGACGTGAAACGATGAGGTGAGATTCGGACCACCATTCCCGACGAAGAGTCGCACGCGCTCGCCCACTTTCGCGGTAATAGCTTTGTCGCCAACAAGCGAACCGGCCGAGCCGTTGAACACGACGTAAGTGGGCCGCTCATCAATCGCCTTGTTCATGTCGAACTGTTGCAAACCTTCCTCGCCGAATTTGCCAGCCGTATAGAACTCGCCCTGCATGATGTAATACTCGCGATCCACCGGCGGCAGTCCTTCCTTCGGTTCGACTAGGATCAAACCATACATGCCATTGCCGACGTGCATTCCGACCGGTGCCGTCGCGCAGTGATAAACGTAGAGACCTGGATTCAATGCCTTAAATGAAAATTGCGAGGAATGTCCCGGCGCAGTGAACGACGATGCCGCGCCGCCACCCGGCCCGGTGACCGCGTGCAAATCAATGTTGTGCGGCATTTTATTGTTCTGATGATTGTTCAAATGGAACTCGACCTGATCGCCTTCGCGAATGCGGATAAAACTTCCCGGCACATCGCCGCCAAAGGTCCAGAAAACGTAATCGACCCCGTCGGACAATCGCTTCATCACCTCTTTGACTTCGAGCGTCACGCTGACTTTGGTGGGATGCGAGCGTTTGATCGGCGGGGGAACACGCGGCGCTTGCGTGACCACCGCGACTTCCTCGCCTGTGACGGATGGATCAATTGGTTTTGCACTCGTTGAATTTTTCGCCGGAGCCACGTCCGCCGCGATGAGTTGAGCTGCCGCTGACATCAGTGCCAGCACGGAAATGACTTTCTGTTTTGGTTTTTTCATAAATTGAAATGGTATTTTTTCCCGGCAACCCTCGGAGAAATTCAATGTCGTCTCTAATCTTGCCTTGTCCATGCCTGAACATTTCTTGTCGCTTGCCCGGAATGCGCGTGACAAAGTTGCTTTCCAATTGAAGACCTCGGTAGAAATTTGCATCCTGGCCGGCGGACAGAGTTCGCGCATGGGACGGAATAAATCTCAATTGCGGCTGGGCGGGAAAACTTTATTGGCACACATCCGCCGCACCGCGAAAACTTTAAATTTTCCGGTGCGGACGATTCGCCGCGATCTCGTTCCGCGATGCGGGCCGTTGGGCGGAGTTTACACCGCGTTAAAAACAACTTCCGCTGACGCAGTTCTTTTTCTGGCGTGCGACATGCCGCTGGTTTCCGGAGCGCTTCTTGAAAAACTTTTGCAATATTTCAAAAATGGATGCGCGATTTTTACCTGGAGCAATGACGCCGCCGGTTTTCCGTTGGTCTTGAGTCGAGATGCGATTCCAACCGTTGAAAAGCTTTTGGCCAAAAAACAGTTTTCGATGCAAGCCCTCGCCACCAAAACTCACGCGAAAAAATTCCGTCCGGGTCGCGTATTCAAATCGGATTTGCTCAACATCAACACGTCGGAGGATTGGATGGAGTTGAAGAAAGTTTTTTCGAAAAGGGCTAAATCCACACAGGAGGCGTGGCTTGTCAATTGACCGTATCGCGCTATCATTCTCTCATGTTAATTCTGAGTTTATTTGTACTGGTTCTTTTCTCTGGATTACAATTAGCCAGCGCTGC
>JBDSLX010000166.1:0-10529 GCA_039916145.1 Verrucomicrobiota bacterium
CAAATGCGGTAGACGAAATTCTCCAACAATTGCGCCCGAACTTCATTCGCATGATTGAAGACACCGATGGCGATGGAAAATTCGACAAAAGCACAATCTTTGCGGACAAACTCGTCCTGCCGAACGGCGCGCTTTGGCACAACGGCAGTCTATACGTTGCCGAACCGCCCGGCATCTGGCGCTTCACCGATACGAACAGCGATGGTGTTGCCGACAAACGCGAACACATCGCCGGGAAAGTTATTTCCAACGGCATGTCGGCATCGCTGCACGGCCCCGTTCTCGATCCGACCGGAAAACTTTTTTGGTGCGGCGGACAAAGCGGCTACGACCTTCTCGATAAAGATTCCGAACTCAAAAAAGGTCGGCGCGCGCCAGGTGTTTTCACCCTGCACGACGACGGCTCGAATCATGAAATTTTCGCGCTCGGCGGATTAGCCAATCCTGTCGAAGTTGCATTTAGTCCAGAAGGCGACGTTTTCGGAACCGTCGCCATTTTGAATAAGATCGACGGCCAACGCCGCGACGGTTTCATGCATTGGATTTACGGCGGCATCTACAATTTGAACGGCAGCGATCCCGTCACGATTCCACGAACGGGCGATCCTTTGCCGCCGCTCATTCACCTCGGACAAGTCGCGCCGGCCGGCATTGTTTCCTACAGCGGCTCTCAATTTGGAAATGAATTTAAGAACAACATTTTCTTCGCGGAGTTCAACACCCATCAGGTTATCCGCGCCAAACTCACTCGAAGTGGTTCGACTTTTCGCGCCGAGAGCGAACCGTTTCTCACTGCGGACGACATCGACTTTCACGCAACGGATGTAATCGAAGATGCCGACGGAAGTTTGCTCATCGTCAACACCGGCGGCTGGTTTCGCCACGGCTGTCCGACGTCGCAAATCGCCAAGCCCGAAGTCAAAGGCGCAATTTATCGGATTCGCAGAAAAGGCGCTGCCGTCGTCAACGATCCTCGCGGCTTGAATCTCGATTGGGCAAAAACGAGCAGTGAAGCTGTAAGCAAATTGTTGAGCGACGCTCGTCCTGCCGTGGCGGAACGCGCTGTGGTTGAACTCGCGCAGAGAATAAATTCGCTGCCCTCTTTGAAAATGGTTTTGCAAAAAAGTGAGAACGCTAATGCACGTCGCAATGCAGTTTGGGCTTTGTCTCGCATTGGAACCGATGCCGCGCAAAAAATTCTGCGCCTCGCGTTGAACGACAAAAACAACAGCGTGCGCCAATCCGCCGTCTATGCCGTGGGAATGAATCGCGATAAAAATGCGACGGACATTTTGCAATCCATCGTCGCGCAGGATTCCGAACCTGCGATTCGCCGCGAAGCCGCCGCCGCGCTTGGACGCATTGGAAATCCAAAATCCGTTCCTGCATTGCTCGCCGCGCTCGACGGGAAAAATGACGCCTTCCTCACGCACTCGATCATCTACGCGTTGATCCAAATCAACAATCCCACCGCGACCAAACAAGGGCTTGCCGCAGAAAAATCTCCCGTGCAACGCGGCGCGTTGATTGCGTTGGAACAAATGCCCGGTTCCGAATTGAGCCGCAAAGAAATTGTTCCGTTGCTCGGCGCGAAAAATTTCGACGTGCAGAAAACTGCTTTCACCATCGCAGGCCGACGAAAAGATTTAACGGCCGAAATGTTTCAGACGTTCAAATCGTGGCTCGACCAACCCAAACTTTCTGATGAACAAAAAGAATTCATTCAAACCGCGCTCACCGGAAAATCGCTGGAACCGGGAATCGAACGCGCCGTCGCCGAAAAATTGTCCGACGCCGAAACCAGCGCACCCATTCAACAGTTGCTCCTTGAAGTCGTCGCCAAATCCGCGCAAAAAGAACTTCCCGCAAATTGGGTCGCGAGCGTGGGAAAAGTTTTGCAACACGGTTCCGCCGAGTTGCGTTTGCAGGCGATTGAAGTCGTGCAACAACGCGACATCAAAAAGCTCGACGCCTCTTTGCAACAACTTGCCGATGACAAATCTAGCTCTGTGTCCCTGCGCATCGCCGCATTGGCAGCGCTCGCGCCGCGTTTGGAAAATGTTTCGGAATCGCACGTCGCTTTGCTGAAAGAAAGTCTGCGCGCGCAAAGTTCGCCGGTGTTGCGTCTCGCCAGCGCGCGAACCATTTCCTCGCTGCAATTGTCGGACAAACAAATCATTCGTTTGGCAGAATTTTTGCCCGAAGTCGATCCACTCGCTTTGCCCAGCGTGTTGCGCTCGTTCGGGCGCAAAACCAATGACGCCGTCGGTTTGGCATTGGTGGCTGGATTGGAAAAAGCGCCGTCTGCGCAAAACCTCGGCGCGGGTGAAGTCGCGCGTTTGGTTTCCAATTACTCCAGCGTCGTTCAAGAAAAAGCGAAACCGCTCCTCGCAAAACTGGGCGCGGATTTGGAAAAGCAAAAACAACGTCTCAGCGAATTGTCCGCGAAAATTTCCAACGGTGATTTCAAACACGGCAAAGAAGTTTTCTTCGGCAAAAAAGCGAGTTGCTTCACGTGCCATCGCATCAGCGGACAGGGCGGAATGGTTGGGCCGAATTTGTCCAAGATCGGCGGCATTCGCACCGGACACGATTTGTTGGAGTCGGTCGTGTTTCCGAGTTCGAGCATCGTGCAGGGCTATCATCCGTTCAATCTCGAAACGACCGATGGCGAGGATTACAGCGGAATTATTATTCGCGAAACGCCTGAGGCCGTTTGGATTCGCGGAACCGACCTCGCGGAAAATCGCGTCGAAACCAAGAAAATAAAAAACATGCGCGAGTCAACCGTGTCGGTCATGCCGCAAGGTTTGGACGCCAATTTGAGTTCGCAGGAATTGAGCGATTTGATCGCCTATCTGCAATCGTTGAAGTAATATTTTGTCCGCGAATGAACGCGAATAAGCACGAATCCGAAAGGGGAAATATTCGCGCCGATTCGCGTTCATTCGCGGATAAAACTCTTAGCGGAATTTTTGTAGTGTTGCTCGCTCTCGCCTTTTCGGCACATGCGGAAACGGAAATTCAGTTCAATCGCGATGTTCGCCCGATTCTTTCCGACAAATGTTTTTTTTGTCACGGGCCGGACAAGTCCAAGCGGAAAGCAGATTTGCGTCTCGACCACCAAGAGACGGCGCTTGGAAAATCTGAGTCGGGAAAAATTGCGATTGTTCCCGGTAAACCAGAAGCGAGCGAAGTCGTTGCGCGGATTACTGCCGCCGATGAAGACTTGATGCCGCCGGTCAAATCAGGGCGCGTCTTGAGCCAGAAGGAAATTCAAACGTTGACCCAATGGATCAAGCAAGGCGCGAAATGGGAAACGCATTGGTCCTTTCAAACACCGCAACGACCTGCGTTGCCGAAAATAAAAAATGGTGGTTGGCCGAAAAATGAAATCGACCATTTTATTTTGGCGAAGCTGGAGAGCGAAAAATTAAAGTCTTCGCCCGAAGCCGCGAAAGAAACTTTGATTCGCCGCATCACGCTTGATCTAACTGGATTGCCTCCGACAACCGACGAGGTGGATAATTTTCTAAAAGACAAATCGACGAATGCCTACGAAAAAGTTGTTGATCGCCTTTTGGCATCGCCGCGTTACGGCGAACGCATGGTTCTCGAATGGCTCGATGCCGCGCGCTACGCCGATTCCAATGGCTATCAAGGCGACCGCGTGCGCACGATGTGGCCGTGGCGCGATTGGGTGATCGATGCGCTCAACAAAAACATGCCGTTCGATCAATTCACCATCGAGCAACTCGCGGGCGATTTGTTGCCGAACGCCACGACTGCTCAGAAAATTGCCACCGGTTTCAATCGTAATCACATGTTGAACGGCGAGGGCGGACGCATTCCGGAAGAATCGCGCGTCGATTATGTTTTTGATCGCACGGAAACGACGGCGGCAGTTTGGCTCGGCGTAACGCTCGGTTGCGCGCGTTGTCACGATCACAAATACGATCCATTCACGCAGAAAGAATATTATCAGGTTTCCGCCTTCTTCAACAACGTGCCGGAAGTTGGTGGAGTTGATAATGACGCGATGGCCAATCCTGTTCTGGAATTACCCACAGAAAAACAGACAAAGGATATTGCAAAGCTGAAGGAAGCAATCACCGCGTTGGAAGCAAAAATTAAGTACGAAAAATCTGTTGCTGGCACAAATATTAACGAGGAAAAAGTCGTGCTGGCTGCTGCATCGACGGCGGCACCTGCGCCGAAGAAAAAGAAGGCTAAGAAACAACAAGCGGACGCTGCAGCCGAAGAAGCAGCGCCTTTAACCGAAAACCAAAAGTTGGAAAAGGAACAGGAGAAAACGCGAAAGGCCCTGACGACCGCAGAAAATTCGGTTCTTAAAACGATGATCATGGCGGAACGCACGGAGCCACGCGAAACCTTCATTCTCGCGGTCGGTTCCTACGAGAAGCCCGGAGAAAAAGTCGCGCCAGGAGTTCCCGCGTCGCTGAATTCATTTTCAAAAAATGTTCCCACGAACCGGTTGGAGTTCGCCAAATGGATTGTTGATCCGGGAAATCCGCTCATCGCTCGCGTGACGGTGAACCGTTATTGGCAGCAGTTTTTTGGTGTTGGGCTTGTCAAAACTTCGGAGGATTTCGGGCAGCAAGGCGAATGGCCGGTTCATAAAGATTTGCTCGATTGGCTCGCGACGGAATTTGTGCGCAGCGGTTGGAATGTGAAAGCGATGCACAAGCTCATCATGATGAGCGCGACGTATCAACAATCTTCACAATCCACACCCGAGTTGAACGAGCGCGATCCAGAAAATCGTTTGTTCGCACGCGGCGCGCGGTTTCGTTTGCCCTCGGCCATTCTTCGCGATCAAGCGCTTGCGATCAGCGGTTTGCTCAAAGAAAAAATCGGTGGCCCGCCCGTGAAGCCGTATCAACCGCCGGGCATCTGGGAAGACATGTCGCTCGGCAAAGTCAGTTACAAACAGGACACGGGAGAAAATATTTATCGAAGGAGCCTTTATATTTTTTGGAAACGGACAATTGGGCCAACCATGTTTTTTGACACGTCAGCGCGACAGGTTTGCACGGTGCGATTGCCGCGCACCAATACGCCGTTGCATTCGCTCCTGACGTTGAATGAAACCGGTCACGTGGAAGCGGCGCGCGCTTTGGCAGAGCGCGTGATGTTGGAAAGCGAATCGACAAAACCAGAGGAAAAAATCAAACACGCGTTTCGTCTGGCGACGGCGCGTTCCCCGAAGGCGGAAGAATTAAATATTTTGAAAACCGGTTTCGCGCGATTGATTTCAGAGTTTAAAAACGACAAAGAAGCGGCAACGCAATTGGTTAGCGTCGGCGACAAACCTCGCGATCCGAAATTGGATGTGGTGGAACTGGCGGCCTACACCGGCGTGGCGAATTTGATTTTGAATTTGGATGAAGTGTTGAACAAGGAATGAATTTTCGGAGCGCGTCTGTGTCGAAGACGACACAGCCGCGCTCCGGCAGATCGAAAAATGAAATGACTCCGCTAGACCAGCAAAAACTATTGATGACGCGCCGCCAATTTTTTGGCCGCAGCGCGACCGGAATTGGTGCCGCCGCGCTTGCTTCAATTTTGAATCAGGATTTGTTCGGCGCGAACAGCGCAGTGCGGAACGATGCGATGCCTTTGACCGGTTTCCCGAATTTCGCGCCGAAAGCGAAACGCATTATTTACCTGATGCAATCGGGCGCGCCATCGCACATCGATTTGTTTGATTACAAACCGGGTTTGGAAAAATATCGCGGCGAAGAAATTCCGGCGTCGGTCACGCTGGGGCAGCGGCTCACGACGATGACCGGCAAGCAGGCGAAAAAAGGTGTTCTCCCGTCCATCGCAAAATTTTCGCAGCACGGAAAAAACGGGACGTGGATTTCTGATTTTCTTCCGCACACCGCTTCCATCGTAAACGACATCTGCATCGTGAAATCGATGTTCACCGAGGCGATCAATCACGCTCCGGCGGTGACGTTTTTTTTGACCGGCGGCGAAATGCCCGGTCGCCCGAGCATGGGTTCGTGGTTGAGTTACGGTCTTGGCAGCGCGAACGAAAATTTGCCCGCATTCGTCGTGATGACTTCGCGCGATGAGGAAGGTTCCTGCGGCCAGATTTTTTATGATTACTACTGGGGCAGCGGATTTCTGCCGTCGAAATATCAGGGCGTAAAATTTCGCGGCGAAGGCGATCCGGTTCTTTATCTTTCCAATCCCGCCGGAATGAGCACCAAGGTGCGCCGCGGGATTCTTGATGACCTCGCGCAGTTGAACGAAATCAAACATAAGGAAATGTGCGACCCGGAAATCGCCACTCGCATCTCACAATATGAAATGGCGTATCGGATGCAGGCGTCCGTTCCAGAACTGAGCGATTTGTCCACCGAACCGGAAAGCACGTTTGAAATGTATGGCCCGGAATCGAAACGCCCGGGAACTTTTGCGCGCAATTGTGTTTTAGCGCGCCGGCTCGCGGAAAAAGGAGTTCGGTTTATTCACCTGCTGCATTCGGGTTGGGACCAACACAAGAATCTTCCAACCCAATTGAAAAACCAGTGTGTCGATACCGACCAACCTTCGGCTGCGCTGGTGAAAGATTTGAAACAACGCGGCTTGCTCGACGATACGCTTGTCATCTGGGGCGGCGAATTTGGTCGCACGACATTTTGTCAGGGCGACCCAACCGCGAAAGAATTTGGCCGCGACCATCATCCACGCGCTTTTTCACTTTGGATAGCGGGCGGTGGAATCAAGCCGGGAATTTCTTTCGGCGAGACGGACGATTACGCACATAATGTCGTGAGAGACCCGGTGCATGTTCATGATTTGCAGGCGACGATTCTCCGGCAAATGGGAATCGACCACACGAAATTAACCTTTAAATTTCAGGGTCGCCATTTTCGTCTGACTGACGTTCATGGCGAAGTGGTCAAAGGAATTTTGGCTTAATCGTTCAATCGAATCTCGATACACGACCCATTGATACCAAATCAGCGCATGTGAGAAACATCGTTTATTTTTAAAATGAAACAGTTTCGACGAATTAATTTTCTGCTCATTATGGCATTGCTTTCAGCTCCGCGGATCTGCGGCGCAGCCGAATTCGTGCGGGATATCCAACCGATCTTCGCGCGTCATTGTTACGAGTGTCACGGCGCGGAAAAACAAAAAGGCAAACTCCGCCTCGATGAGCGAAGTTCGGCGCATCTCGTGGGCAAAGACGCGATCATTGTTTCTGGAAAGGCTTCGCAAAGTGAATTGTATCGTCGCGTTACACTGCCAAAAGGAGACGACGACATCATGCCCAATCGCGGTGAACCGTTGAGCAAGGCGGAAACAGATTTAATTCAGGAGTGGATTAATCAAGGTGCGATTTGGCCGGAAAAGACGGCTGTGGCAAAACATTGGTCTTATGTGAAACCCGCTCGCTCCAAAATTCCGGAAGCAACGAATCGCGGCTGGGCGCGAAACGAGATCGATCGTTTTATTCTCGCGCGATTGGAAAAGGAAAAATTACAACCGTCGCCCGAAGCAAATCGCTCCCGTTTGCTCCGGCGCGTTTATTTTGATCTGATTGGGTTGCCGCCCTCACCTCAGGAGTTGGAAAACTTTCTCGCAGACACGCGTCCTGACGCATACGAGAAAGTCGTGGATCGTTTGTTGGCCTCTCCGCAATACGGGGTTCGTTGGGCGCGTCCGTGGCTTGATCTCGCCCGTTACGCTGATTCCTGTGGATATCAGCGTGATAATCTTTGGCAGATCTGGCCGTATCGCGATTGGGTCATCAACGCGCTGAACCAAGACATGCCATTCGATCAATTCACCATCGAACAAATCGGGGGTGACCTTCTGCCAAGCGCGACGCTCGATCAGAAAATCGCGACCGGTTTCAATCGTTGTGCGGCGATCAATGTCGAAGCCGGTTCCGATCAGGAGGAGAGTCGCGTCAATCAGGTTTTTGATCGCGTAAATACATTGGGAACGGTCTGGCTCGGTTCGACCATCGAATGCGCACAATGTCACAACCACAAATACGATCCATTCACGCAGAAAGAATATTATCAGCTTTTCGCATTTTTTAATAACACGCCCAAGGAATCAAAATATTCCAGTCCGACCACAACGATTGGTCTCGATTTTGTAGGGCCAAATTTGACATTGCCCGACAAAGAAATGGAGGAGCAACGCGTTGCCATTCAGGAAAACATCAAGAAGCTTGACGCTCAATTTGAAGCTGCCAGCGAGAAACTTTTGGTCGGAGAAAAAGCCTGGGAGGATAAACTTTCGCGCAAACTCGGCACGATGACGCAAACCCATGTGCTCGAAATGGCGAAGTTCGATAGCGAAGCTGGTTCAGCGCACGAAATGCTGGGAGACAAATCAGTTCTGTTGCGGAAGGACGATAACGACGCCGTTCCAGACCTCGACATTTATACGATCACCGTCCACACAGAACTCACCAACATCACCGGGTTCAAACTTGAAACCTTGAGCGACGCGGCTCTTCCGGGACAAGGTCCGGGTCGCGGCGACGACAAACGTCCGAACTTCATTTTGACCGATTTCAAAGTTACCGCCACAGCGGAAAGTGAAACAAAAGGTCGCCCAATAAAATTCAGCAAAGCCCGGGCGAGTTTTGAGCAAAAGAATTTTGCGGTGGCAAAAGCGATTGATGGGGATGCGAAAACCGGTTGGGGAATCACGCCGCAGTTTTCCAAAGATCACTGGGCCGTTTTTGAAACGGTGACGCCACTTGGTTCAGAACAGGGAACGACTTTTGTTTTTACGCTTGCGCAGAATTATGGTGGCTCGCGATTGATTGGACGAGTGCGTCTTTCCGCGCTGACCGGAGGTGGAGAATCAAACGATATTCCTTCGGAGGTCGTGGCCGCGCTGCAAATTGCTTCCACTAGCCGGAGCGACGCACAACGAGAACTCATGAGCGATTTTTTCCTGAAGCACCAACCCGAACTCGAAAAGATCAAAATCGCGCGAAATAAATTGAACCGGGAATTAACAGATCTTCAGCCACCGCAAACTCTGACCATGCAGGAAATGGATCAGCCGCGAATATCATCGACGTTTATACGTGGGAATTTTCTGGAGAAAGGCGAACCGGTGCAGCCTGATGTTCCCGCAGTATTGCCGCCATTAGTGAGTGAGATTCCGCGAAATCGCCTCGCTTTGGCGCAGTGGCTCGTGAGCACGAACAATCCTCTGGTCGCGCGAGTGACCGTCAATCGTTGGTGGGCGGAATTTTTTGGCCACGGCATCGTTACCACGCCAGAAGATTTCGGCATCAAAGGCGATTTGCCGACGCACCCTGAATTGCTTGATTGGCTGGCCTGTGAATTTATGGAGCGAGGTTGGTCGATGAAACATATTCATCGGCTCATCGTGACCTCGGCTGCGTATCGGCAATCATCGACTGTCAGTCCGCAATCGTTGGAAAGAGACGATCAAAATAAACTTTACGCGCGCGGCCCGCGTTTCCGGATGGATGCCGAAATGATTCGCGACAACGCGCTTGCGGTGGCTGGTTTGTTGAGTTTGAAAATAGACGGTGCGCCGGTTTATCCGTTTCAACCGCCCGGACTTTGGGAAAGCAAATTGGGCGGCAATCCCGTGAGTTACGAGGTCAGCGAAGGCGAGGATCGATATCGGCGCGGCATCTACACCGTATTGAAACGCACGTCGCCTTATCCGAGTTTTATCAGCTTCGACGCCCCGAATCGCAATGCATGCGTCGTGCGTCGAACCCGTTCCAACACGCCGTTGCAGGCGCTCACCTTGCTCAACGATCCGGTTTACGTGGAAGCCGCTCAAGCGCTGGCGAAGCGGGTGGTGGAGGAGAAACCAAATGCGAGCCTCGAAGAAAAAATGCGTCATGCATTTGAGATTTGTCTCTCGCGCCCGCCCACGGGCGGCGAAATGAAAACTCTGACGCGTCTTTACGAGGAGCAATTACAATCTTCCAGAAAAGATGTTGCCACTGCGGAAAAACTATTGCGCGATTTTGCGAAGCCGAAGGGAATTGAAGCGGCGGAATTTGCGGCCTGGTTCAGCGTGGCCTCCGCTTTGTTGAATCTCGACGAAACCATTACGAAAGGTTGAACGATGGATCCATTGAACGAACGTCTTTTGCAAATCAGTCGCCGACACTTTTTTAAACGCACCGGTTTCAGCCTCGGTTCCATCGCGTTGGGATCGTTATTGGCTGAAACTTTTGCGAAGGGCGCACCTGCGAAAACTCCCAATCCGCTCGCCGCTCACAAACCGCATTTTCCGGCACGCGCAAAAAGCGTCATTTATTTGCACATGGTGGGCGCGCCATCGCATCTGGACCTGTTCGATTACAAACCGACGCTTCAAAAATTCGACAACCAATTGTGTCCGCAGGAATTGATCGAGGGAAAACGGTTCGCCTTCCTGCGCGGCCATCCCAAACTTGCGGCCTCGAAATATAAATTTTCCCAGCAAGGAAAAAGCGGTCAGGAAATTTCCGAACTGCTGCCGCATCTCTC
>JBDSLX010000167.1:0-8170 GCA_039916145.1 Verrucomicrobiota bacterium
CACGCGGCGAGATTACAGAGAGCGCAGAAACAAAAAAGATTTTCTATTTCCTTTTGAGCAATTGGTCGTAGGCCGAGTGATGACCGATCCAAAACCAGAAGAGACCTTCGCGGCGTTCTTTGGCGAGGGCACGGTAATGAAGTCCAATGCGCGCTGAATAAAGGTCGCCAATCTTTTTCAGGTGAACTGATGGATGACGCGGATTGGCCTTGATGAGTGCGAAGTTTTTGTCAGCAACGGCGCGAATGCCTTCGGGTAGCCGATGGTAATGGAACCAGAAATCTGGATCAGCGAAATGATTCAAAGCGGTGTGTGGCGACCTGCTTTGTAATGTTCGTCGGAGCGTTTGACAGCGTCGTTGAGTTTGCCGGAGATCGCGTCTTGCTCGATCTGGCGATCCCATTGATCGGCAATGAACTCTTCGAACCACTCCGAAAAACGAGCCAGTTCGGACGGCGGAAGTTTGGCAACAACCGATTCGAGTTCTTCAACGCTCATGGGCGTAAGATACAATTGCGGGGCAAAATGGAAATAAAAGATTCTCACCAGAACCAAGGAGCGAACCGAAAATCCAATTCAAAAACATGAAGCGAGATTGCAGAGCGGCGGGAAACCAAAGAGATTTTTACGGGACGCTAACAGAAGAGAGAAAGTTTGCAGTCTATCTCTGTATTAGTCGGCGCCTTCATTTACGCTCGGAAAGCCACATGACTGACTGGGGTTGCTCCGATTTTCCAAAGCTCGTGAAACTTTCCGGACTGACAGCCATGCTCGCCATCAAAAGCGAAATGCGACTGCTGGCAAAAAACCTCTCCTGCCAAGTGATGCTGTACAGATAAATCGGCGATGAAGGATCTTCGATGCTCGCCAACCACATGTCGCCGTCACTCTCATCCGAAATCATGACCAATCCATCCGCAATAAATTCATCCTTAAAACAATAGGAACTATTACCTGAAAGATTTCGTGTGTATTCTGCTGGACCCCAAAAACAGAAGCACCGGGGCCAAGCGCGCTCCGCCTCGTTGTGTTGGCATTCCAACACACTCCCCAGCAGACTGAAGTTCGCCAATAACGATGGAATCCAGCGTGGAATCAACGGATGGATCGCTACTGGCGTGGAATTCCACTCAGCTAATGAAACTTTGCGAGTCGGCACGCGCAACAGCTGCAAGCGGGTTTCCAAAGACTCTGCGGCTTTTGTGAGTTCTGCTGGCAATGTAATTTCCAAAATCATTAAAGTTTGTGTGATGCCCGCCGCCTAAACATTTAACTAGGCAGCGCATTTTGCAGCCTATCTGGTTTCATAATTTGACCGTAAATTTCGGTTAACCCATTGTCGAGTAAAGTCTGATGCGAAAATGGCAGCGAGCACGTTCCAACAAAGGCTGCAAATTTGGCCCTTGCAGAGCAGAGATTTTAATTCTTCTCAGCTGCCGCCTTCCACCCTTTCTTCAACTGCTCGCTCAATTGCGCCACGAGCTTTTTGTTCTCCGGCAACTTCGCGACGTTCACATTTTCCTCCGGGTCGCGTTTGTGATCGTAAAGCTCGATGCCTTCCGGCGCTTTTCCTTTTTCGGCCCATTCAATGTAGCGATAGCGGTCGGTGCGCATCGCGTAGCCCATCAACTTGCCGCGCGGATATTGGCTGAACGCAGCCGTCTTCCATTCGCGCTTTGGATCTTCCATGAGCGGGACAAAACTTTTCCCTTCGAGTCCGGCGGTCGACGGCAAACCGGCCAGTTCGCAGAGTGACGGATAAATATCGACGAACTCGACGAGCGCATCGGTTTTCGCGCCGCGCTTTTTTTGGTCCGGCGCGCTGATCATCAAGGTCGAGCGCGTGGCGATTTCGAAATTCGTGTGTTTGCACCAGAGGCCGTGCTCGCCGAGTTGCCAGCCGTGGTCGCCCCAGAGAATGACGATGGTTTTTTCGCGCAGACCAAGTTTCTGCAATTCGTCGAGCACGCGGCCGATTTGCGCGTCGGTGTAACTCGTGGCGGCGTAGTAAGCGTGTTTGAGTTCGCGCGCCATTTTGTCGGGGATGGGGCCGTCTTGCGGAATTCCTTTGTAACCACGCAACTCACCCCAATCCGTCAGCGCGATGGGGAAAACATCTTTCGGCGGAAATGGATTTTTCGCGAGTTGCATGTCTTCGGTGCGATATAAATCGAAATATTTTTTTGGCGCGATGAAGGGCAGATGCGGTTTCTTGAAACCGACCGCGAGAAAGAACGGTTTGTCTTTGACGTTGTGCAAAACCTTGATCGCTGCGTCGGCGGTTTCGCCGTCGCCGAGCGCGTTGTCGGGAACGTCGGGCGATTCCCACGCTGCGCCTTTGCCAGCGACTTTTATTTTTCTGGAAACTTTTTTCCGACCCTTGCCGGTGCCGACTGCGCCGACGGATTCCGTGCTCCACGATTGCGGATCGTCCAAACCGCCGTGATAAATTTTCCCAAACGACTGCGCGAAATATCCGTTGTTTTTGAAATGTTGGGGCAGGGTGACGACGTCGGGAATGGTCTGCCGGAAATGATCCTCCAGATTGTAAATCTTGGTCGTGTCAGGACGGCGACCCGTGAGCAACGACGTGCGCGACGGCGAACAAACGGCTTGTTGGCAATAAGCGCGATTAAAAAGCAAACCACTTTTGGCGAGCGCGTCGATGTTTGGCGACTTGACGCCGCTCACGCCGTAGCAGCCGAGTTCGGGTCGCAAATCATCGACGGCGATGAAGAGGACGTTGAATTTTTCGGAGGGTTTATTTTGCGCAAAAGCGTTTGAGGCAAGAACGAGAAAGCAGAGCAATAAATATTTTTTCATGTGTGTGACGCGAACTTTCAGACTGGATTGGTTTTGGATCGGTTACAATGGAATGCGGGTGAGTGTGCTGCCAGCGTCCCTCTGGCAGAGGAACCGCCGTTGAACCTGGGTGCATATTTTGGGGAACTGCCAGGGAGACGCTGGCAGCACGTTGGCAACTTTTTGGCGCGCACGGGGTTTATCTGAACGCGGAAACGCAATGGCAAAGAGCGTTTGCCGATTTTTTCTTGGTGTGTAGAGTGAACACCGGAAACCGAAAAGCGGACTGCAAATTTTTATGGCTCAATTTTCTTACAAAGCGCGACGCCGTTCCGGTGAAGTCGTGCAAGGTGTTTTGGACGTTGCCGATCGTTCGGCGGCGTTGGTGCAAATCGAGCGGCTTGGCCTTTTTCCAGTTTCGGTGGATGCGCCGAAAGGCGGCGCTGTGGTTGTGATTGACCGCCCTGGTGTTCCGCGTTCGCGCTCCCAGATTTTGCCACCGGCACTGCGAAAATTGTTCAACCGCAAACGTTCGCCGAAGTTGCAGGAATTGGCGACGTTCACGCAGCAGATGGCAAACCTGCTGAAATCAGGAATGCCATTGACAGTCGCGCTGACGAGCATGACGCACTTGGAATCCAAGGGCATTCCCAACGAAGTGACGAAACAGCTCAAGCAGGACGTGATGGAAGGAAAAAGTCTTTCCGATGCCATGGCCAGGCAGCCGGTGATATTTTCTGACCTTTACATCAACATGGTTCGCGCCGGCGAGCAAAGCGGCGCGCTGGAAGCGGTGTTGCGCCGAATGGCCGAACATTTCACGCGCTTTGCGGATGTGCAGGCGAAGTTTAAATCGGCGCTGATTTATCCTGCATTCGTGGCGACCATCGGAGTTGTGATCGTGATTTTTTTCATGGGCTTTATGTTGCCCCGGTTCATGTCAATTTTTGAAGGGTTGAAAGTGCCGCTGCCTGCGTCCACACGGTTCCTCGTTGCCTCCAGCCACTTCTTTACTCATTACTGGTGGCTTTTGTTGGCGGTCATTATCGCCATTGGAATTGTATTTAACCGTTTCAAATCGACGGAGAACGGCAAGCGAACGATTGACCGTTGGAAGATGAATGCGCCCATAGTGGGAAAAGTGGTAAAGTTGAATTTGTTCGGCCAGTTTACGCGGACGCTTTCGACGTTGTTGCAAAATGGAGTGCCGGTGCTGGTGGCTTTAAAAATTACCGAACACGTGATTCCGAATCGGATCATAAAGGAAGCGATTGCGAAAACGCGCGAGGAAGTCACGGATGGAAAAACCATCGCGCAACCTTTGGCGCGCAGCAACCTGTTCCCGCGATTGATGGTGGATCTGGTGAAAATTGGAGAGGAAACGGGCGATGTTCCCGGTGCCTTGGGAAATCTGGCGGACACTTACGAAAGTGAGTTGAGCGTCGCGTTGCGTGTCATGACGAACATGATCGAACCCATCATGATCGTGGTGATGGCTTTAGGCGTCGGCTTTCTATTGTTGAGCGTGCTTTCAGCCATGTTCGCCATCGTTGGCAACATTAGTCGTTAAATGAAAAGTAATTCAGATATGAGTGGGAGGAGCAGAGGGATAAAAAAATCCCGCCTCGCTCACGCCTTCACGCTGGTCGAGATCATGATCGTTGTCGCGATTATTGGAATCATTATGGCCATGGGCATTCCTTCGATCGTCCGCTCGATGCGCAAAGAAGGGATTCGGAAAGCTGTGAGTGATTTAGTCGAGGCGTGTAGCGCGGCGCGGGCAGCGGCGATTCTGAGCGGAAACACTTCCGACCTTGTCATTCATCCGCAAGATGGAACCATTTCCGGCGGAAGCTTTTCGGCCACCCTTCCGGAAAATGTCTGGATCGAAATTTTGGGAGTTAATTTTATCCAATTCGAGGAGGCCGAGGAAGCGCGTGTGCATTTTTATCCGAACGGCACTTCTGACGAATTCACGATCGTACTGAAATCCGACGAGCAAAAGGCCCAAAAAATCAGCTTGGAAGTAGTCACCGGCCTGGCCGATGTGGAGATGCTGTAATGAATTTACGTAAAAAAGATTTCGACTGCCGGTGCTTCCAACCAGTTGCCTTCACGCTTTTGGAAGTCATGATCGCCGTGGCCATTTTCTTCATGGCGATGTTTTCCATTCTCGCTCTCGTCAGCCAATGTTTACGCTCGGCCCACGCGCTCAACCAAACGGGACCGACTCCAGGAATGGTGGCGGCGTGGTTTTCGCAGACGAACAAACTCGAAGAAGGTTTTGAGGATGGTGATTTTGAGGAAATCGCCGCTGGCCTTTATCCCGATTATACCTGGAGCGCGGAGACACTTTTTTATGCTTCCAACGGAATGTTTCAGGTTGACATTGGCATTTATCGGGAAGGCAACCGGGAATCAGCCATGAGTTGTTTATTATATCGGCCTGAGTCGCCCACTGGCATCAGCACGAAAAGTAAATTCGCCAGATGAAGCTTACGAAATCACAGACGAACTTGGCGTTTACGCTATTGGAAATCATGGTGGCGATGGCGATTTTCTCTTGCGTCCTGATCGCGATTTATTCCAGTTGGGCGGCGATCGTTCGCGGATCCAAGGCAGGCTTGGCGGCAGCCGCGGCGGCGCAACATTCGCGAATTGCAATGAAAACAATTGAAGATGCGCTCTTAACGACGCAGCTTTATACAGAAAATGTTCTTCATTACAGTTTTATTGCGGACACAAGCGATTCCAAATTTGCGTGGTTGAGCTTGACTGCGCGATTGCCCGATACATTTCCAGGTTCAGGATTGTTCGGCGACCAAGTAATGCGGCGCGTGACGTTTGCGATCGAGCCGGGTGTCGATAACACGATGCAATTGGTGATGTCGCAAGTGCCGCTTCTACTCGTGACGAATGCCGATGTCACCGCCTATCCCATCACGTTGGTTCACGACGTAAGCCTGTTTGTCCTGGAATTTTGGGACACGCAATTAGGTGATTGGACGGACGAGTTGCTCACCACGAATCAACTTCCCAAAATGATCCGAGTTTCAATCGGTATCGGACATGCGCCGTCGTCGTCACAGCCGATGGAAATTGCTTCGCGAATTATCGCAATGCCATCGATTGCAGTTACGCCCGATATTCAACAACCCACGGCGCCACGATAAATTTGTGAACATTACACTTCAGAATTCATCCCGCGGCATAGCGCTCGTGATCGTGATGCTCGTGATTCTAGTTCTGGCCGCTTTGGCCGGGGCGTTTGCATATGCCATGAAGATTGAGACGACCCTGGCTCGCAATTCAAATTTTGAACCCGAGATGGAATGGCTCGGTCGATCCGGCGTGGAGTTGGCCCGTTATGTAATTGCAGAACAGGCTAAAATTCCAAATGAGGGAAATTATGAATCGCTCAATCAAAAATGGGCGGGGGGACCGGGTGGAATCGGTCTGACCAACTCGCCTCTCGCCGCCATTTCCCTGGAAAATAACCAACTGGGTGCCGGGACTTTTTCGGTAAAAATTATTGATTTGGAGAGAAAATTTAATATCAACATGGCCAATCAAGCCGTCCTACAACAAGCGATGATTGTGCTGATGGGCGTTGATGCCAGCTTATTTCCGACGATTGGCGATTCCATTCTGGATTGGATTGACAAGGATGATGACAATCATTTGAGTGGCGCAGAAAGCGACTTTTATCTTGGACTCGACCCACCCTATCTTCCAAAAAACGGGCCGATGGATGACATTTCAGAGTTGCTTTTGGTAAACGGAATTTTCGACAATTCAGAAATTTATTGGGGATCCGCTTCACCAAATCATTCGGCTTCTGCTTTTCAATCGCGCAACAGCGGTCGACCGTTCGATGATCCGCAACGCCCCTCGTATCCCGTTGGGTTGGTGGATATTTTCACGACTCTTTCAAGCGGCAAAATTAATCTCAACACCGCTTCCACAACCACTCTTCAAATGATTCCTGGAGTGGACGAAACTATTGCTTCAGGAATAATCAAACTTCGTTCTGGACTGGACGGCACGGATGGCACGGAGGATGACACTCCCTTGCAGAATGCGGGTGAATTGGTCAACGTACCGGGACTGCCAGCCGTCGAGGTAACGCAAATAGCAAAATATTGCGGGGTAAGAAGTTCAACGTTCGAGGTGCAAGTAGGCGTGCAGCTTGGTAATGTGGCGCGGCAATATGTCGCCCTTATCCGCCGGGGAAGTAAGCCTGGCGATTTCGCAATCTTAAAATTTTATTGGAAATAAGACCGCAAACGTGGGCAAGATTATTTTCATTACTGGAACAGATACAGGAGTAGGCAAAACATTTCTCACCGCCCTGCTTCTTCGTCACCTGCGGCAGAAAAAAATTCACGCTTTAGCAATGAAACCATTTTGCACGGGGAGTCGTGAAGATGTTTATTTACTACAAAAGCTACAGCCGGGAGAGCTTTCTGATTCAACAATGAATCCATTCTATTTCCGACGACCGGTTGCTCCTTTTGTGGCGGCGCAGATGCAGGGGAAGAAGATTTATTTAAATGAAGTGTTAAAAAAAATTTTCAAATTAAAAGACCGGTGCGACGTGCTTCTCGTGGAAGGCGCTGGTGGTTTAATGGTCCCGCTCGGTAGCGGTTTTCTGACCAGAGATTTGATCGCAAAACTCGATTGCCAAATTCTTATTGTAGCAAGAAACAGTCTCGGCACGCTCAACCATACTCTCTTATCGGCCGAAGCATTGTTAATGTCTGGATGTAAACAGTTTGCGGTAGTTTTAATGAATCTTTCGAGCGGTGATACTTCTGCTGGTTCTAATAAAAAAACCCTTGAAACCTTGTTGCATTCAACGAAGGTTTTGCTGATTCCTTTTTTACCCAATGGCCTTAAGCAAGCCGGCGCTGCTACACCGTGTGGGAAAAAAATAAAAAAAATACTTGCCGCGATGATCGAGACTGACTAGCTTCTTGGCCCGTCGATACATGGCGAAACAAAAGTTTTGACAGGCTGTGTCGGTGGGATAGACTAAATTCAGTCTTTGACAGAGCGACTGAAAAAATTCTAAAAAAGATTTTGACAGTCGGCGTGATTGAGATAGTTTCAACGCGTATTTAAAACAAGGTCTGAGAGGCCGAGTAGTATTAAAGAGATTCGGCTCTCGGTTTTTTTGTCCCCTGAATTAGGGAAAAACAGTCGGAAAACGGCTGAAAGAATTTTGGATGAAGTCATCCGATGCTCATTGAAAATTGAATTGTGCGATAAGTTAGAGCCCCTTGAAGTTGACCGAGTTAGTTTGGTCAGCTTCGAGTTTTAATCAGTAATTAACAGTTCGAACCTAATCAGTTCGACGAATCAACTA
>JBDSLX010000168.1:0-14542 GCA_039916145.1 Verrucomicrobiota bacterium
TTTTAAATTTCACCGTCCGCCGCGTTGCCGCGCTCGGAACGCCAGAAGCGATGGCGGAAATTGTCGCGAGTTTGAAACGTGCTGCCAGCATCTTGCTGGCAGATCCGGGAACTTCCGGCAAGATGCCGGAAGCACGTTGCCTCGATATTCTCAACGGTTTGAGCATCGCGCTCAAGGGACAGCGCAAAGCCGCGATGCCGCGCGGTTGGGAAGAAATCGAAAAGAAACTTTCTGAAAATCCAAATGCTGATATTCGCGCGCAGGTTCAATCGCTCTCGCTCACCTTCGGCAGTTCCAGCGCGCTGGCGTCGCTGCGAAAAACTTTGATGGATTCTACAGCGGATCTCAATGCGCGGCGCACCGCACTGGATTCGTTGTTGAACGCCAGGGATTCCGCGCTCGCTCCCTTGCTGCAAAAACTTTTGGCTGATTTGGATGTGCGCGGCGCGGCGTTACGGGGTCTCGCGGCTTATGACGATTTGCAAACGCCGGAAAAAATTCTCGCAAGTTACAATTCTTTTAATGCCGCAGAAAAACGTGACGCGCTCAACACGCTGGCTTCGCGACTTGCTTTCGCCAAACCGATGCTCGCCGCCATCGCTGAAAACAAAATTTCGAGCAAAGATTTGACCGCCGATTTAATTCGCCAGTTGCGCAGTTTTAAAAACGACGAAGCGAATTATCAGATCAGAAAAGTTTACGGCATCGTACATGAATCGAGCGCCGATAAGCAAAAGGACATTGAAAAGTATCGGAAAATTTATCGCGCAGGCGGTTCGCAGCCGGGCGATGCGTCACGCGGTCGCGCGGTTTATTCCAAAACCTGCCAGCAATGTCATTCGCTCTTTGAAGTCGGCGGAAAAGTCGGCCCGGATTTGACCGGCTCCAATCGCGCCGACACCGATTACATTTTGCAAAACATGGTTGATCCCAATGCGGTGATTCCGAATGATTATCGCGCCTCGACTTTGGAAACCAAAGACGACCGCGTCATCACGGGGATACTGAAAACGCAGGATGAAAATGCGGTGACGATTTTGACGCCGAACGAAACCGTGATCATTCCGCGCCAGGAAATTGCGTCGCTCAAACAGAATGAGCTTTCGATGATGCCGGAAGGTTTGCTGGATGCGCTCGCCGAACAGGAAGTGCGCGATTTAATTTATTATTTGAAACAGCCGGGACAGGTTCCAATGGCGGCGGGCCAATAATCGTGCTGCCAGCGTCCCGCTGGCAGGTCTTATGGACGGTGCTGCCAAAACGAAGCACTGCGGGATGGGACTGCCAGCGGGACGCTTGGCAGCACGTTATTGCTCCTCCATTTTATCTCCATCCATTTCATAGATGCCGACGAGATACCCATTCTCCAACATTTCGCCGACGTGCAATTTTCCGAAGAGCGTGACGGGTTGGTCCATAACCGATTTTACTCCCCCTTTTTTCATTTTCACGCTGACCCAATCGTTGATGCGCGGCACTGCTCCGTAACAACACATGGATTGATCTTTCATAATCAGCATTTCCGTGACAACACCGTCGTCCACTTTTAACGGCAGCATGAATCCTTTCAGTGAGACATTCTTTTGATCGAACGCCTTTACCTCGGCTGGGATCTGCTCGCTGGATTTGCTTTTGGTGGGAGCATTGGTCGGCTGAACGCCTTCTGGCACTGCAAAGGTGTAATTGGAAAGTTTATCAAACCCAACCTCGAGGTAATCGCCCGCTTTCGCTGGTTTGGCTGGCACTGAAACTGCCTTGGGATCGGTATTCGCATTGGTTGGATTGGCCGCAGTGTTTGTTTTGGCCAAAAGTGAAATCGGTTTTCCGCGAATTTCACGAGCCGAACCGGTGGGCAGAATTGAAAAACAAAAAAACAGAAACGTGACTGAGATGGAGATTCGTTTGGAATTGGCTGACATAGGCAGAAGTTTATTAACCCAACCTGGCACGCCATTCAAGCTCGCGGACTGGTTTCGAGGTTTTTCCCAACAGTCCGCAGAAAATCATTTGCAGTTTGTAAAATCTCATCAGCCGGGTAAGATTATAGTTCTGGATATGGGCAAAATACGCTAATGAAACTTCATTTAAACATTGTCGCTAAAATTGTGATGGCGACTGCTCTGGCTGTTAGTTGCCCGTCTCTTAAGCTGAATGGCCAAGGGGTTGCGCCTCAGAGCAAAGCGGCGAATTTATTTACCAGTGCGGCGGCGGGTGAACAGAGCGTGAAAGCGAGGGTTGATTCCGACATCCTCAAACGGCGGGTGGTTCGGATCAATTTCGGGGATTTGGTGAGACAAACCCGAGCGGGAGGCCGGTTTCAAATCAATTTGTTCGAGGGCGTCTCATTTGAGGGCGTGGTGGAAAAGGTCGAGGATCGTTCTCCCAACGATTATACTTTATCCGGCCGGTTGAAGAATGAGGAGTTTTCCAGTTTCGCGCTCTCGGTGAAGGAAAATGTTTTTGCGATGAATGCGCGCACGAAAGAAGGCGGCTTTTACCAGATTCGTTATTTGGGAGACGGCTTGCATGAAGTCCGCCAGATGGACGAAAGTAAATTTCCTCTCTGTGGAACCAAAGCAGCACACGCCATCGTCGCTCGGCCGGACGCGAGAATTGCGGCCGACCTACCGCAAGGCGATGCGGCGAATCTGATTGATGTGATGGTGGTTTATACGGCGGAGGCACGAGCCGCAGCGGGAGGAACCTCGGCGATGCAAGCTCTGATCAATCTGGCCGTTAATGAATCGAATACCGCTTATCAACAGAGTCTCATTACGCCACGGATTCGGCTCGTGTATCAGGGCGAGATTTCCTACAGCGAATCCGGCAGCTTCGATACGGATTTAAATCGGCTGACAAACCCGACCGATGGTTTTTTGGATGCAGTCCAAGGCTTGCGGAATACTTACGGAGCAGATTTGGTCAGCCTCTGGGTCGACAATTCGGAGTATTGCGGCTTGGGATGGCTGATGTCTTCTTTATCCCCCAGCTTTGAAAGCCAGGGATTCAGCGCGTGTAATTGGGATTGCGCGACCGGCTATTATTCGTTCAGCCACGAAATGGCGCACAACATGGGGTGCGCTCATGATCGAGACAATTCGGGCGGTCCCGGCCTTTACGCTTATTCTTATGGCTGGCGATTTAACGGAACCAACGGAATCCAATACCGCACCATTATGAGCTATGCTCCCGGCACCCGTATTCAGCGCTTCTCCAATCCCAATGTGAGCTACCTCGGTGGGCCTACCGGAGTGGCGGTCGGACAATCCAACCAGTCTCACAATGCGCAAACGATCAATAATACTGCGGCCACCGTCGCCAATTTCAGGCAGACCGTAACGGCGACCAATCTTCCCCCGGTCATTTATGGCCAACCGCAGCCGGAACTGGTCTATCCGGGGCAAACCGCTACCTTCGCGGTGGCGGCAGGTGGAAGCGCAACGCGAACCTATTATTGGCGCAAAGCCGGAGCGACCGTTTCCGTGACCACGAACAATAGCTACATCATTACAAATGTTCAGAACGCTGATGCTAACATCTATTCCGTGATTGTTAGCAATGCTTTCGGCATCGCTATCAGTTCAAATGCCTCCCTGACTGTTGCCGTTCCGATTCCTTTAGGTGAAGCTTTGGATAGCACTGGGTTCACCTGGACTTCTGGCGGCACGGCTCCATGGGTTGGACAAAATGCGACGACTCACGACGGGACAGACGCCGCTCAAAGTGGCGCGATCAGCCATTCACTGGATTCTTGGTTGCAGGCAACTTTCACTGGACCCGGCACACTGACTTATTGGTGCAAAATTTCCTCAGAACTCAATTTTGATGTTTTAAGACTCTATGCGAATGGAATTCCGCAAAGCACCAACTCGGGAGAAGTTGATTGGATTCAAAAAACGGTCAATCTTCCTGCGGGCAACCAGGTTTGCCGGTGGACTTATTCCAAAGATTCCAGCCTCAGCGTGGGCCAGGACAAAGCGTGGGTCGATCAGGTCAGCTTTGCTCCCTCGGTTGGAATATCTCTTCCCATAGCGTTGGATAATTCGGGTTTCAATTGGTCCACAAGCGGCCATGGATTTTGGTTCGGTCAGAGCAACGCGACGCATGATGGAATTGATGCGGCCCAAAGCGGATATATCGTTGATAATCAATACTCGCTTTTTCAAGCGGCCGTTGTGGGTCCGGGTTCATTCAGTTTTTGGTGGAAAGTTTCTTCGGAAACGAACTATGACTTTTTGGATTTCATTGTGGATGGATCTACCAACGCTCGTCTGTCAGGTGAAGCAGGCTGGACGTTGAAAACACTTTCCGTTCCCGCAGGCACGCACACTTTGAGTTGGAAATATTCCAAGGACGGGAGCGACGCGCTGGGGCAGGACAGAGGTTGGGTCGATCAAATCGTTTATAGCGGCGCATCCTCATTTCTGACGGCCACCGCGCGCGTGACCAACGGCCAGTTTCAATTGCAATTCAGCGGACTCGCCGGAGCCTCTTATAGGCTGCAAGCGTCCACTAATTTGATTAATTGGGTGACGCTCACCAATGTGGTCAGCAGCAATGTCAGCAATCTTTTTCTCGATACCGGCGCGACGAACTTTAAAAATCGTTTTTACAAAATTGTTTCACCCTGATTTTCACGGGAGACGAATTTCGCGCAAGTTGTTGTGCCACTGGAGAGGCAAATTTTCTGATGAAATTGAAAGCGGGAACAAATCAGGTTTTGCCTGGCGAAGAATCACCCGGATTTTGCACACGCATTTGCTGATTCAACCGCTTTTGTTTTCGCATTACGAACCACATCGCAAATCCTCCGATCAAACCGAAGCTCGCCATGGTGGGATACCAAACGCCCCAGCCATATTTGTCGAGCAGCCAGCCCGTCACGGGTAAAGCGATCGCTGCTCCGTAATATTGGAACGAATCAATTACGCCGGAGGCAAATCCTGCCATTTTGCGTCCGCCAATATCCATCGGTGCGGCAGTTCCAACCAGCGAATGAGTGGAATTTGCGGTTAGAGAAATCAGCACGAGAAAAAGACATCCCAGGAAAATTCCGCCAGGTGTTGGCCCCACAATTCCCGATGAAATAACTGCGGCAGCAATGATAATGACCACCGTCTCTAAAAAGTAGAGCGACATCGCTACCGGAGAACGGTGCCCTTTGAATACCTTATCGGAAAGGATGCCAGCGGTGAAAGAACCGAGCACCGCAACCATCGGCATGAGATTCATGGTCCACGCGACGGAGGCTGGCTTGGATTCCATGTTGAGATGCAGTTGTTCAGAAAAATAAAGGATGGCCAATTGGTCGGAACTGTTTCGGACTGCGCCGGTGCAGGCATAAGCGATCGCGTAAAACCAAATCAGTGGATGAGTGAAAATGGTGACAAACGATTCTCTCAAACTGGTTTTCGCGCCCGGATCTTTATCAACTTCGTCGTGAATAACGCCAGTATAGCCGGCTTCTTCCGGAGTCTCTTTGGTAATCAGGGCCAGGAGAATGGCCATGACCGCCGTAAACAGCGGAGGAATTCGAAACAGCCAGCGCCACTCTCCCTTTGCTACCGTGAAGGTTGCGATGGTAAATCCCGCGAGAATAATCGGCGCCAGATTGTTGATGGCAATCTGCCCCATCTGGATCATGAATCCGAAAATTCCCGCGAAGATACCGCGTTCGGTCCGGTTAAACCACGCCGCGTTGATTTTGATCATTCCTGGAGCACCGAAGGATTGGACGTACCCGTTCAAGAGCCAAATCAAGGAGAAGGTTGAAAACGTTCCCGCAAAGGAAGCGAAACCAAAAATCAAATTGATGATAATGGTTCCGGCCGCACCGATGAGAAGCGCGGCTTTTCCGCCGATGCGATCCGTCAGCAATCCATTCACGAGTTGGCCGGTGCCGTAGGCAATGGACCAAGCGCTGAAAATTCCGGTGATTTGGAATTTATTGAACCCGAATTCCTCAACCATTCCCGGCGTCGCAAACCGGAAATTGTAACGGCACATGTAATAGGATGCGTACATTAAACCGAGGACGACCCAATTCAACCCGCGCCGGGGACGAAAGCCGGGAGGATAAACGTGACGGATGCTTGTCATTAAATTGGCTCAAGCGTAGGAAAACCAAACACATGCAGCAACCGAAATAAAAAAACTATTCGGCGTTCAGAGCCGCATTTAAATCACCGAAGCTGTTCCAACCGCGCGATGCGTTCTTCGAGCGGCGGATGCGAGGCAAACAGGAGCATCATGCCGCTTGTCTTGCCAGAAATTTTCAAAGTGTTTAGCGATGGCGCATGTTTATCTTCGATAGTTCGTTCGTAAACGCGTTGCAATCCGCGCAGCGCGGAAATCATTTTCTCGCGCCCGGCGTAACGCGCGCTGTCGGCATCCGCGCGAAATTCGCGCCAGCGGGAAAACCAGTTCACCACGAGCGCACCCAAAAGCGACAACACCGTTTGGAAAACCATCACCAGCATGAATTGCATCATGTAACCGCCGCCGCGACTGTCGCGCGAACGGAGCGCCTGTGAAACCGCAAAGGCCAAAATGCGTGCAAGAAACATCACCAATGCGTTAATAATTCCTTGAATCAACGTCATCGTCACCATGTCGCCATTAGCGATATGAGCCACTTCATGCGCCACCACCCCTTCGATCTGGTCGCGATTCATTGTCCCGAGCAGTCCCGTGGAAACTGCGACAAGCGAACGCGATTTCGTCGGCCCGGTGGCGAAAGCATTAACCTCCGGCGATTCATAAATGCCGACTTGCGGACGTTCGGGCAGCCGCGCGGTTTGGGCGAAGCCATAAACCATTTCCAACAATTCGCGTTGAGTTGAATCTTGCGTGTTGGGGTCGATCACCTTCACCCCCATGAACCACTTGGCCATGATGCGCGACAACGCCAGCGAGATAAACGCGCCGCCCATGCCCCAAACGGAGCAAATGATTAAAAGCCCAAGGTAATTATCGCGGCCAATCCGGGAAGGAACCCCGAGCAAATTCATCACGATCGTAAGTGTCGTAATGACCAGGATGTTCACCGCCACAAACAGCAATACCCGCTTACTCATTTGGACAAATTTCATAATTCAATTTTAATTTCTGCGTGTTGGACTCATTTGCAACCGGAATGTTCGGAAAACGTGGACCCTAAAATCGTTGAACTGTGAGTTTAACCTTTCGGCCATCAACGATTTCAAACTTCCAAGACCTTTTCAAATTTCGTCAGATTTCGCATTCCCTGAGCCGTGACGTGTGCAACATCCTCCAAACGAACGCCGCCAATCTCAGGATAATACAAACCCGGCTCAACCGTGACGACGTGCCCCGCTTTCAAAATGTCATTGGAGCTGGATCCGATTCGCGGCGCTTCATGGATTTCTAAACCAAGGCCGTGGCCGGTGCCGTGAAAAAACCCTTGCATGCGCCCTTTGCGTTTCCCGGTTTTGTAACCCTCGCGCGCAAACATTTCCTGAATGGATTTGTGAATCTCCGCGCTATTCGCGTTGTGGCAAATCTTCCTGAAAGCGATTTCCTGCCCTTGCGCAACCGTTGAATACAATTTTTGAACCGCCTCATTCGCGCGGCCTTTCACCACGGTGCGGGTGATGTCCCCGAAATAACCGGTTTTTTGCGAACGCGGGAAAACATCCAAAATAATTGGCTCATGCGCGCGGAGAACACCGAAACCGCGTTCATGGGGATCACAACCTTGTTTGCCGCCCGCAACAATGGTGTGGTTGGCTAGTCCACCTACCTGAATAATGGCGATGTCGATAATGGCGCGAAGTTTTTCCGACGTGAGTGGAAAGCCGCGATAAATCAGTTTACGGTCTTTGCCGATCTTCGAGGATTTCAGTGCTTGAATACCTTCGGCCAATCCGACCTCAGCCATCATCAAAGCGGCGCTGAGTTTTTTTACTTCATCGGAAGTTTTGATTTCTCGCTCTGGAAAAAAGCCGTCTTCGCGCACTTTGACTTTGATTTTCAAACGGCGTAATTCGCGCGCGAGTCCGTGCGGAAAATTATTTGGAACCAGGATTTTTCTAAGATGCTTTTCGCACAGGAGGAGGCGGATGACCGACGCGAGATTGGGTGAACTTTCTCCCAGATTCCGCAATTTTTTTTGATACTGGCTGAGGGAAATGATGCGGCATTGCTTTGCTTGTTTTCGCGCGCGATCAATTTCCAGGTCATTCATCACGACGTGACATTGACCTTGAATGCGCAAATAAACGAACGGGTCGGGCACAAACATGCCGACGGCGTAAAGCATGTTCGCGTCGTGTTCGCTGTCGGCTACGATGAGTAAATTCTCGCGTTCCATGCGGCTCTCAGATTCCGAACAAGCGATCTCCGGCATCGCCCAGTCCCGGCATGATGTAACCTTTTTTATTCAAGCAACGGTCAATTGAAGCGGTAAAAACAGGGACGTTTCCGCAATGTTTGCGCACGTGTTGAATTCCTTCAGGCGCGGCGATGAGGTTCACCATCCGAATATGACTTGCGCGTTTTTCTTTTAACAAATTTATCGCCGCAACTGCGCTTCCGCCCGTCGCCAGCATCGGATCAATTAAGATGATTTCAAAGTCGCGCAAATTATTTGGCAAACTTTTGTGATAGGAAGTCGCTTTCAATGTTTTCTCCTCGCGTTTGAGTCCGATGAATCCGACTCGCGCATGGGGGATCAATTGCAAAATCGAGTCAAGCATTCCAAGTCCCGAACGCAAAATAGGAACGAGAACAACTTCGCGCTGCAATTCGCAGCCACGTGTTTTCTCCATCGGTGTTTTGACCGTGATCGGTTTTATCGCGAAAGAACGGGTCGCTTCATAAATCATCAAGGCGGCGACTTCGCTGAGCACGCGGCGAAATTCCTGCGAATCCGTCCGTTCGTCGCGCAACCGGGTCAGATTGTGTTGCACCAATGGGTGCGAAATGACCGTGACTCCTTTCACGTGTTTATTGGGGCAAGGTCGTGGGAGCAATAAAATAAAGCCGCCCGATTTGCAGCTTCGGGAAATCAAGTCCAAGATCGACTTTGATCGCGGGCGTTTTGGTTTCGCCAAAAATCCGGAAAAGATTTCCCAAACCAAACGGCTCTTCGTAACGGATTAAATTGGCCTTCTTGATGTGGGCGAGATTTTCAGCGCGGGCGATGGCTTTCCTGAAGTTGCCCAATTCATCGACCAGTCCCAGTTCCAAAGCTTGTTTGCCGGAGACCACTCGTCCGTCGGCATATTCGGTCCAGTCCGAGGCGAGCTTGCGGCCTTTGCCGCCGTTCTGTTTATTTGACTCCTGGCGGCCGACGGCAACGATGTTGGTAAATTTCCCGTAAGTTTCCATGATCAACGATTGCACCATGTCCCGTTCTTCATCTGGAATTTCTTCTTCACGCCGGTCGCCGCTCAACATGTTTTTAAATTTGCCACTCTTGTAAACCTCAGGACGCAATCCGATCTTATCCATCAGCCCGCGATAATTGTAGCCATGCATGATCACACCGATGCTGCCGGTGATCGTCATTTCGTTGGCGACAATCCAGCGGCACGGCGCCGAAACATAATATCCACCCGAAGCCGCCAGCGCGCCCATCGAAGCCACCACTGGCTTGTCGTAGGTGTCCTGAAAATCCTGAATGGAATTATAAATTTCATCCGAAGCCAGCACTTCGCCACCGGGAGAATTCACTTTCAGCACCACTGCTTTGACATTCGGGTCGCGACCCGCGGTTTTCAATTGGTCTTGAATCGAGTCAACAATGCTGCGTCCGCTGCGATCCATCGGAGAACTGGTAATAATTCCGTCCACCTCCACAATCGCGATTTTGTGATCGGAACGATTATGTTCCAAAATGATTTCATCCAGCGGCTGTTGTCCTTGCGGATTGGCTCCACCGGAAAGGTGGCTGGTGACGCGCAGGTTGCTGAACAAACTAAATCCAAGCGCGATCAGCAAAAGGATGGAGAAAATTTTCCAGCCACGCCCGGCTTTGCGAGAAGGTTGGGGGGCCGGCGCAATAATCGGCGGTGGAGGAGCCGGACTTGGTGGAGGCGGATTTGTGAAAGGAGGTAAATTGTCGTCCATAACGAGCAAAAACTACGGCAACCAATTTCGACGCGCAAGCGGGGATTCGCCTGTCCTCGGCTCTCGACAACCACGTTGCCGCTCCCTATCTTCCGCGAGAATGTCATTGGCAAAAACCTTGAACATCGCAGGCCGAGAATTTCATTCGCGGCTCTTCCTCGGCACGGGAAAATTTTCTGCGCCAGAGGTGATGCGTGATGCGCTCGAAGCCAGCGGAACCGAAATCGTGACCGTCGCGTTGCGGCGCGCTGATTTGAGCGGCAAACGCGATCCGTTCGCCAACATTTTGGAATTCATCGACGCAAAAAAATATTTACTGCTGCCAAATACGAGCGGCGCGATGAACGCCAACGAAGCCGTGCGCCTCGCGCGGCTCGCCGTTGCCGCCGGTTTGCCAAATTGGATCAAACTCGAAATTCATCCCGACCCGCGCTATTTGCTCCCCGATCCCGTGGAAACTTTTCGCGCCGCCGAACTTTTGGTCAAAGAAGGTTTTGTCGTTTTGCCCTACATCAACGCCGACCCCGTTTTGGCAAAACGTTTACAAGATGTTGGCGTCGCAACGGTGATGCCGCTCGGTTCGCCCATCGGTTCAAATCGCGGGATTGAAACGCGCGCGCAGATTCAAATCATTATCGAACAGGCAACTGTTCCCGTCGTCGTCGATGCTGGAATCGGCGCGCCAAGTCACGCGGCGGAGGCGATGGAAATGGGAGCGGATGCAGTTCTGGTGAATACCGCAATTGCTGTTGCTTCCGATCCGATCCGCATGGCCAACGCTTTCAAGATGGCCGTCGAGTGCGGACGCGAGGCTTACGAAATTGGTTTGGCTGTGGAATTGGAAACAGCCAGCGCGACCAGCCCGCTCACTGCTTTTTTGAATTGATGAAAGCTCTAACTGTTTCACGCGTTCGCCAACTTCTCGAAGCCGCCCGCCAAACGCGCATCCTCGTTCTAGGTGACGTGATGCTCGACCAATTTCTTTGGGGCCGCGTCGCGCGAATTTCTCCCGAAGCGCCGGTGCCGGTGGTCGAATTCGAGCGCGAAAGTTTCATGCCCGGCGGCGCGGCGAACGTCGCGCGGAACCTTGCCGACTTAAATGCGCCAACGGAATTATTCGGCGTGGTCGGCCAGGATGACGCCGCGAAAAAATTAAAACGTCTGCTCACCCAACAAAAAATTGGTTGCTCTGGCGTTTTGGCCAATGCGGGTCGGAATACCAGCATCAAAACCCGCATCGTGGCGCACCAACAACAAGTTGTGCGCGTAGATCGTGAGAGCCGCCATGATGTTGATGAAAAAACTTCCCGGCGCTTGCTCGCGACGTTGCAAAATGAATTGGGCAATGCGTCGGCTCTAATTCTCGGCGATTACGGTAAAGGCGTCATCACTCAACCGCTACTTGACGAAATTAAAAAGCTCTGTCGCCAGCGCGCCATCTGGCTCAGCTTCGATCCCAAACCAATTCACCAACTCCATTTGCAAGGGCTTTCGTTGATTACGCCCAACCGTCACGAAGCATTTGAGCTTGCGCACATCAAAGACGAAACTCGCTCGGAAGATCCACTGCAGGATAAAAACCTGATGGGTGTCGCCGAAAAACTTTTGACCGATCTATCTCCTGCCGTTTTGCTGATCACGCTGGGCGATCATGGAATGTTGCTTTGCCAACGCGGACAAAAACCGTTTCATATTCCGACGATGGCGCAGGAAATTTTCGACGTTTCCGGCGCAGGCGACACCGTGATTGCGAGTTTTACCTTGGCCATTGCCGCTGGAGCCTCGCCGATTGAAGCCGCGATTTTCTCCAATCACGCTGCCGGAATCGTCGTTGGCAAAGTCGGCACTGCGACGGTTCATCCAGATGAATTGCTCGCCAGTTTCCGCCGCTAGAAAAATTATTCAGTGAATGAAACGCTCGCCCTCACCCCGACCCTCTCCCCCGAGGAGAGGGAGAATTGTTTTCAGCCGAAAGGTAAAATCATGCGATGGGGTTTTTGAGCGGCCATCAGAAAAACAAGAAACGCGCAATCGCTGTTCCCTCTCCTCGGGGGAGAGGGTTAGGGTGAGGGCGGCAATCTTCAAAATTAAATGACGGCCAGAATTTCATGAGCATCGCAAAAGCAGAAAATATTCGCGCCATGAAGGCGCGCGGTGAAAAAATTGCTGCGCTCACGGCTTACGATTTTCCGATGACGAAACTGCTCGATGACGCGGGCATTCCATTGATTCTTGTCGGCGATTCCCTCGGGATGGTTGTCCTTGGTTATTCCGATACCACGCAAGTCACGATGGACGAACTCGAACATCACCTTCGCGCCGCTGCCCGTGCGAAGCCGCGTGCGTTACTCGTCGCGGATTTGCCGTTTCAAAGTTACGACAACCCGAAATCCGCAGTGGCAAATGCGCGCCGTCTCGTTGCCGCAGGTGCTGAAGCCGTCAAGGCGGAAGGCGGTCAGGAAATTCTCGAACAAGTTCGCGCCATCGTTTCCGCCGGGATTCCATTTCTCGGACACCTCGGAATGTTGCCGCAACACGTCCGCGAAGAAGGCGGCTACCACATCAAAGGCAAAACCGAAACCGAACGCGAAAATTTATTGACCGACGCCATCGCGCTGGAAAAAGCCGGTGCGTTCGCCGTCGTTTTGGAATTGGTCAAACCCGCCGTCGCCAAAGAAATTTCCGAAAAAATTTCCATCCCCACCATCGGCATCGGCTCCGGCGCAGATTGCGATGGGCAAATTTTGGTCACGACCGATTTGCTGGGAACATCGCCCGATTACATCCCCAAACACGTGAAATTAAAATTTAATCTCGCGGAACAGATGCGCTCGGCATTTGTCGAATGGAAAGAATCGATTCAATGAAACGGCTCATCGTCATTTTGACTCTGGCAATTTTTGCACTGGTTCTTTGGTATCAATTTTCGACAGAGAAAACATCGCCGACGGAAACCACCGGTCAAAGTGTTATCACGACTAATTCACCTGCCGAACGCATCGCCCAGAAGCGAGCGCAACGCGCAACTCAATCTGAAGAAACTTCGACCGACTCCGACTCAGATGAAGATTTATTTGAGGCAAAAGAACTTTCCCGCGAACAAATCGAAGCCTACCTGCTGAGAACCAAGCGCAGCCCAGAAAGTTTGCTGAACGCGTTTTGGGAAACGGGCGACACGAATTTCCTGGTAGAAGCCGTGGAAAAAAATCCCAACAATTCAATAGTGCAGTGGGCGAAGCTCAACACCCTTTCTCCTGAAGAACGCGGGCCATGGTTGGAAAAATTAAAAACCTCTTCGCCGGACAATGCTTTGCCGCATTACCTTTCCGCATTGGACAATTTAAAATCGGGAAATGTGGAAAAAGGCCTGGCGGAAATGGATTTGGCCAGCCAGAAAAAATACAGCGCATTCGAGCAGGAACGTATGCAGAGCCGCGAGGAGATGTATCTGCTCGCCGGCTTTTCTCCGGTTGAAGCAAGAGAAGCGGGTATGTCGGGAATCGCAATTCCGAACCTTTCCGAGATGAAGGCCCTGGCGCAACAACTGGACGAGTTGCAGAAAAAATACATTGCCGCAGGTGATTCTAAATCCGCTCATCAATTAACCCTGCTCGGCATCGAAGCGGGACGAAAAATGGATCAACCCACTGCCCTTTTAATCAACACATTGGTCGGCTCTGCGATGGAGACTATCGCGCTTAGAAACTTAGGCCGAGACACCTTTTATGAGTTCCTCGGCAAAACGGCTGGACAACGCCTCCAGGAATTGAAAGATCAAAAACAAAAGATAAAATCGTTGATGCCTGCGCTAGTGATTTATCCCGGCCTGCCCGATACCGAAAAATTGATTTATTGGGATCGAATGAAAATTTATGGCGAACTCGAGGCTATGCGCTGGTTGCAGCGAACTTACGGCGATCCGAAATGAAAAAACTTTCGCACATCGATGCGCGCGGCGAAGCCAGCATGGTGGATGTTTCGGTCAAACCGATTTCACAACGGGAAGCGGTGGCATCCGGCGAAATTCGTTTGCAGAAATCCACCGTGTCGCTGATCCAGAAAAATAAAATTGCGAAAGGAAATGTTCTTGCGACGGCGCGCATTGCCGGGATTTTGGCGGCGAAAAAAACGGGGGAATTGATTCCGCTTTGTCATCCGTTGCCGATCACGCATTGCGAAGTGAATTTTGAAATCCCGAAAAGCGCGGATCGAATCGTCATTACCGCTTCGGCAAAAATCACCGCGCAGACTGGAATTGAAATGGAAGCCTTGATGGCCGTGAGCGTCGCGGCCTTGACGATTTACGACATGTGCAAAGCGGTCGATAAAACGATGCGGATCACGGAGGTGAAGCTGAGTTCAAAAACAAAATTCGCAGTGAGTGAGAAAGTGAGAAAGTGAGAAAGTGGGCGACGCTCATCTCACTTTCTCGCTTTCCCACCTGCTCACC
>JBDSLX010000169.1:0-5655 GCA_039916145.1 Verrucomicrobiota bacterium
CTGGCGCCGCAATCGAGTCTCGCGCTCACCGGAAATGTCCAGATCGCCGATGCCGCCAACCGTTCTTACATTGTTTCGTCCAATTCTTCTTTTCGTTTCACGGCGACTCCAGTGACTCGCGGCGGTGTGACGGTCAACGCCTCTTCTTTTGAATATCGCATCCAAAAAATTGGGTTCGCTCCGTTCGCATGGACGAATGCCGCGATTGGCCAGACGCTTTCATTTTTGTCACTGCGTTCAACTTACGGATTAACGAACACACCTTTCCGGGTGCAATGGCGTTCCCTCAACGCCAAAGGTGGACGCGAAATGGTGCGTCACGCGAATGTCATCATCGGCGGAGACGCGCCCCAAGTTGTTTCCGCAAACATTATCACGCCCGATCCCTCTCACGTTTACAAACGCCAACCGCATCTGCTCGGTAGCCTCGGCTTGCGCTCGACCTTTTTCACGCTGCGCCCGTCGTTGCCCGGCTTGAGCCAAATCACTTCGGTGCCCGAGGCCAGCTTCGTCGTCCGACAACAACAAACCAAAGCGCTTGCGCTGATTTTTGATTCACGCGGCGAAATGGAATATGTCTGGGACAATCCCGCTTTCACCGGCACGACCAAACTGACGAACGCAAATTTCATTTTGATCGGCTTGACCAATCTTTCTGACGGCGCGCACACGCTTTATTTTGAAACTTCCAAAACATTCAGCGGCATCACTAAAAAATCTCCACGCCAGAGCGTCGTCGTGGTCGCCGACAACACGAAACCGGAAATTGCGTTCCAATATAAAAGTGATCATTCGGTTTCGTACGTGGTCGGACCGCAAACTCCGTTGCGATTTACCGTGGAAGATATTGGCAGCGACGGCGGGACTGGAACAGCCTCTGTGCCCGGTTCCACAAACGGTTTGATTCCGCATAACAAAACATTTTTTCTCGGCGACACCAATTTGCGCGAGGTCGGGAAATCCAACGGAATGTCGAGCGGCTTTGTGACCATTGGACTGACCGGAACCGATGTCGTGGGGAATACGACAACAACGAACATCCAACTTTTCTACGATTGGACACCGCCGACCGTGAGCGTTGTGCAAGTCACGGGCGGGACTCAGTTGTCCAGTAACACGTGGCGCGTGTTCACGAATACGACAACCGTTGCGCTTCACATCACCGATACGGCTTCGGGATTCACTCCGCCGATTGTCACTGTAACGCCGTTGCTCGACGGAAACCTCGCGCAAGCTGATCCTTTCGCGCTCGGATTTTTGCCAGCGTGGCCGAGCGACTACGCCGGGCGCGTCAAATTGGGTCCCGGAACAAATCTTCTCTACGCGACCACTCGCGACGTGGTTGGAAACATGGTTTCGTTCCCGTTCTACATCGATTTTCGCGCGGAACCGTTCGACACGATTCCGCTCGATCAACTCACTTATCGCCGCGATGACATCACCAATTGTTACACCGCGACCGGCACCGTCGCTTCCTGTCTGGAAGGCGATCTCGGCAATGTGGCTTTCTCGTTTTATGGAGACAAATTCCTGTTTGATTCCACGGGAACGCGTTTCGCGCCCGGCGACAACAATCAGCAGCGCGATGTTTTCGGCTGGAACAACGGCCTCGTTTTCCGCGTCAGCGAAACAACCAACGCCGAACCCGCTCGCGGCGGCCAATCGGATTTGCCCTCGATTTCCGGCAACGGTCGTTACGCATTTTTCCGCAGCAACGCCAGCAATCTGGTTGCAGGCGCGATGACACAAAATTTGTACGTGAAAGATTTGGAGAACGGACGCCTCGCCGTCGTAAGTCTCAACACGAATGGCCTGCCCATTAATAGTTTGAACACGCAAAATTATCGGCAGACCGCCGTCACCTACAGCGGACGATATGTTTTCTTCCAAAGCAATCGCGCCCTGGATGCGAGCGTGACCGACACCAATAACGCTCTCGATATTTTTGTGGCGGATCTTGATCCCGATAACGACGGAGATTTTATCGAAACGAATTATGTCATCCGTTGCCTGAGCAAAACCGCCGCAAACGCCGCGGGCAATCGGCAGTCGCGCGAACCGGACATCAGCGCTGACGGACAATTTTTAGTTTTCATTACGCAATCCACGAACATTCATTCCGCGCTGACCGTGAATACAAATGCGTCTCCGGCAAATCACGTTTTGCTTCTGGCCTTCAGCGGTTCGGAATCCAACGGCACATTGAGCGTGACCAATCCGACGGTCGTTCCAATTGACTGGATTACAAACAACGGCGGACGTTTATTGACGAATGGCGTTACGAAAGCGCGCGTCAGCCCGATGAATGATGCGGTCGTTTTTGAGGCGACCGATAATGTGGCTGGCACCGGCGATACCAACAACATCAGTCTCGGTCGCGATGTTTATTTTTCCCGGCGAAATGGCGCGAGCGTCACAAACCGGCTCATCTCGTGGTTCAGTCAGGGGCGTCCCGGAGTGACGCAATCTTCCACCAACGCGAGCGCGGCGAATTTTAACGCGCTTTCCGTCGGCTGGGACCAAACCGCTTCGGGAACAACGAACAACAAAATCGCGTGGGCGTCGTTGCACACAAATATGGTTCCCGCAGTTTCAGACAATAATAATCTCCAGGATTTGTTCATCAAACGAACAGTCACGAATGTCAGCGAATTTCCAAATACGAATTTGTACATCATCAATTGGGTTGCAAACAATCAACCGAGCGCGGGTCAGGTGACGGACGGCGGCGTGACGCCGGACGGACGATTCGGCTGGTGGGTGACGACGCAAACTTATTTCTCGCCCTACACGAATGGCTCCATTGCCAATCTTTTTATTCGCCGACTCGATCCGCCATTAACCAACACACTCACACTCGCAATCAGCGGACAAGGCTCGATTCAACGCACGCCATCTGGTGTCACGAATTCGCCGACCACTTTTCGTTATCTCGATTCGCAAATCGTTTTGCTGGTTCCCGTTCCCTCCAACGGCTGGCGATTCGTCAGTTGGACGGGCGAATCAAATCTGTTGGGAACAAATTTACAGGTGAACATGCGCGCGCCCCATTCGTTGACCGCAAATTTTGTCGCGGCCAGCGCTCCCGGCACCAGCAACACGAACCTCACCACGCTCGAAGACACCAAAAGCAATTCACTTCGTCCGAGCGTGACCGATGCTGATCCTGGCGACCAACACACCGTGCATCTTCTGGCGCTGCCCACGAATGGCGTCGGTTCCGTGGAAAATAATTTGATCTATTACAAACCGAACTCGAATTACGCGGGCGCGGATTCGATGACGTTTTATTTAAAGGACAGCTTTGGATTAACTTCCGCCGTGCGCACCGTGAGCATCACAGTGACCACAGTAAACGATCCGCCGCAAACCACTGGCGCGAGTATTTCCACTCTGGCCAACCAAACTTCTGTTCAGACGTTACCCTCGTTCAGCGACCCGGACAGCGGCGACACTTTTTTGCTTTCGATTGCGGTTCCCGCCGGCTTCGGAACCGCCAGCATCGTCAGCAATCGTTTGGTTTACACGCCGCCGACAAATTTTTTCGGGTTCGACAGCTTTAATTATCGCGTGACCGACAGCGGCGGATTGTCCGCCGTCGGAATTGCGAACGTGACCATCGACCTCGGTCCAGTACCGCTCTTACAAATCGGTTTCAACACGAATGTTTCAAGCTCGCCCATTTTGTCGTGGACAGGATTCATCCCCGGTTTCCAATTGGAAGCGACGAGATCTCTTGGGCTGATTTCGTGGTCGAATGCCACGGAGATGCCGCAGCAATCCGGCAACAAAGTGATAGTTCCGCTCACCGGCACGAACAAAGAATCCTACTTTCGACTTCGCAAACCGTGATCCTTCTTGAGCGCAGGCGGCTGCCGAACGCGGATGAATTACGGTGAAAAATTCAGAATTTTTTCCATGTCAGGATGTTTGCGATGAAAATCGGTCGCGTCTTGATAAGCCTTTGCAACAGCCAGCAAATTCGCTTCGCCAAAAAGTTTTCCGACGAACTCAATGCTTGTGAGCGTTCCCCATTGCGAAAAACCATTCGGCACTCCGACGCTTGGATGGCCTGTGAGATTTGTGAGAAGGCCGTTGTCGCCGACATCCCACGGAGCGACATAGACATCGATGTCGTTCATCGACTTCGCCATGTCTTGAATCAACAGATAACGAATCCTCTGCGCCTGGAGGTATTCTACCGCTGGAACAAAACGCGCTTTGCGAAAAACATTCGGCCACGCATTTTTAATTTGTCGCACCATCAAATCGTCTTTGTTGCTGCGCGTCAGTTCATCGAACGCCGTCGCGCCTTCCGTGCTCAATACAAATGAAATGTCATCCACCGGAAATTTTGGCAACTCAATGGGAATCAATTTTGCGCCGAGTTTTTCCAGGATGGCTAAAGTTGCCAGATCATTTGTTTGATTTTTCTTTTTCGCAAAATCGCTTTTCAAATAGCCGATGCGAAGTTTTCGCAAATCAACTTTTGGCCGGTAATTAAACGGCGCGTCATACAAAGTTTGGTCGACGCCATCCGTTCCATAAATCGCGTTGAATACCAGAGCGCAATCTTCCACCGTGCGGCAAATCGGGCCGAGCTTGTCCATCGTCCAACTCAACGACATGACTCCGGCGCGGCTCACTCGTCCATAAGTCGGACGAAAACCAGTCACGCCGCAAATTTGTGCGGGTGATAATATTGAGCCGTGCGTTTCCGAACCAATGGCGAACGCAAAAAGTCCGGCGGAAGTTCCCGAAGCGGAACCAGCGGACGAACCACTCGAACCATTTTTTGGCGCCCAAGGGTTGCGCGTCATTCCACCGAACCAAACATCGCCCCACGCCAATTCACCCATCGTCGTTTTGGCGACCAAAACTGCGCCCGCTTTTTCCAGACGCTTGATGACCGTTGCGTCTTCGTCGAACACCTGGTCTTTAAAAGGAACTGAACCCCACGTCGTGCGAATTCCTTTGGTCGAAAGCAAATCTTTCGCGCCATAAGGAATTCCGTGCAGTGGCCCGTGATATTTGCCTGAAGCGATTTCGCGGTCAGCGCGGCGCGCTTGTTCGAGCGCCAAATCTTCGGTGAGCGTGATCACGCATTCCAATTTCGGCCCGTATTTTTTCAACCGATCCAAATACATTCGCGTCAACTGTTCAGAAGTAATTTTGCGCGATTTAATTAAGGTGCTAAGTTCGCCAATCGAGCAAAACGCAACGTCTTCGATGTTGGCTGGCGTTTTGATTTTTCCAGGTGAACTCCATTTTGGTTTTTGGAATTTCGTTTCAAATTTAAATCCAACCGGAATGGGATTGAACAAAACGGCGGGCGGTGTGGTGTAAGGAATTTTTTGTCGGCGAATCACTTCGTAGGAATCGAGTCGTCCTTTCAGCCCGTCGAGCATCATGTCGCGTTTCTCATCGGAAAACTTCAGGCCGATGATTTTTTCGGCATCGGCCACCATTTCGCGCGTGACTTGGTTTGTCTTCGCTTCTCCGTGGAGAATCTGTAGTTGAGAAAATAAAACGAGGGCCAAAAGAAATTTCCTGCAAGGTAGGGAATCGCTGCGGCGATTCCAGGCAAACCGGCAGGTTTGCCCTGCCTTGCGAGAAATTTTCTTTAGCCGCCGAGGTGAAACGAACGCGAAAAGA
>JBDSLX010000170.1:0-5520 GCA_039916145.1 Verrucomicrobiota bacterium
TCGTCAACACCAACGCCGACTCCGGGACAAACTGTCTGGTCCTCAGTTGGCAGTTCAAAGACGTCGCTGCGGCGGACTGGCTGCGGGCCACTTTCCAAGGCACCGGCACTGGCGCAACGCCCAATCCCATTGTGGATCTGACCAAGCCCATCACCATCAGGTTCCTTGTCTTGCCGGTGGGAACAGTAACCAACCGTCTGACGTTGACCAGCGTGCCTGTCAGTCAAACTAAATCAATCGGCCAAAGCGTGACCTTCAGCGCGGCAGCCACGGGCGAAGGTCCATTCACTTATCAATGGCAGTTTGCGAGCGCCAATATCACTGGCGAAACCTCCAGCAGCTACACTAAAAATAATCTCCAGGAATCTGATGCAGGCGTCTATTCCGTAGTCATTACCGGCGCGGGCGGCACCGGATGCAGCGCCACCAACAGCGCCACATTGACCGTTCCACCCTTGCCGCCTACCATTACTTACAGCGCCGACGCAGGCACAATCACCTTAAGTTGGGTCGGTTCGTTTACTCTCCAATCGGCTCCTGAGATCACTGGACCATGGTCCGACGTGACTTCGACAAGCCCTTACAGCGAAAGCGATGCGGTAGGCACGAAGTTCTTCCGATTAAGAAACTAAAGGTTTAAAAGAAATAACAATCACGAAGCCGGGAATTATTTTCCCGGCTTCTATTTTCCCAGCTTCTTTTTTGGGGAACAATACCATTTCCCTATGAGAAATGGTATAAAAGTTTTTTGCGTGAAAAGCCGGGAGCAATCCCGGCTTTTTTCTTTTAGCAGAGGCAATTTTAACTGGGTTCGCCTTGCCGCTGTTTCGCCAGCGTGTTATCAAGCACCGTGAAGAAAAAAATATTACGCTGGCTGATTTGCATTGTCAGCGCAGTAATCCTCCTGGCGCTGGCAGGAATTCTTCTCCTCGACACGATCGCAAAATCCGTGGCTGAACGCCGGGTTCGCGCGGAGACGGGAATGGATACCAAAATTGGAAAGTTCAGCATTGGACTTCGCTCAGCCACGATTCACATCGAGAACTTTGTTTTGAAAAATCCGCCGGAGTTCGGTGGAGAGACTTTCGTCGAGATGCCGGAACTTTTTGTCGAGTACGATCGGGACGCATTGCGCTCCGGCAAACTTCATCTCAAACTTGTCCGGATCAATATCAACCAGGTTCACGTGGTCGAAAGTAAAGAGGGCAAAAAAAATGTGGATGAATTGCAGAAGCATCCGGCGAAATCGAAAGCGCCCGGCGGATCGACAAACAAGAGTGACCCGGCATTTACTTTCGACGCCATCGACACGCTGGATGTTACTTTGAAAACAGCCAGGTTCACGAGTTTCAAAAATCCTGATCAGAATCTTGAACATGACCTCGGCATCCGGCACGAGACTTTTAAAAATCTGAAAACAGAAAAAGATTTTCAAACCGCTGCGGCCTTGCTCACCTTGAAGGCAGGCGCGCACTTCCTGCTGAGTGGCAAGTTGCTGAATCACGTCACGCTGCTCAAACAGGGTGCAAATGCCGGCAAGGAAACGAAAAATGTTCTTGAAGAACTTGCGGAACCGGTGCGCACAAAAACCGAGCCGACAAATCCATGATGCTAGAATGATGATCCTTCTTTTTGACATCGGCAACACGAACACACACTTGGGCTTGGCCAATGGCAAGCAGGTGGTCAGGCAATTGCACATTTCAACTTCGGGTTGGTTCAGTGGCAAAGCGCAGAAACTGATTGCCAGATTCGCTGCCCGCGCGCGAATCGAAGGAATATCTCTGTGCAGCGTCGTTCCACGAGCCACGCCGCTTGTCCATTCGTTTTGCCGCGACCACTGGAATTTGGATTGCCTTGAATTAACCGCCAAAACCGTTCGTGGTGTTGGAATTGATTACCCAAAACCGCAGACGATTGGTCCTGACCGTCTCGCAAACGCGCTTGCGGCCAAATATCGTTTTGGCGCGCCATCCGTCGTTGTCGATTTCGGGACGGCGGTCACGTTTGATGTCATCAACGCAAAGGGAAATTATGTCGGCGGAATTATTGCGCCAGGACTGGCCGCAATGACCGATTATCTTCATGAGAAAACTGCATTGCTGCCCAAAATTCGGATTCGCGAAGTTCGCCAGGTCATTGGCAAGAACACCCGTCAGGCCATGCTCATCGGCGCGGTGCATGGTTATCGAGGACTGATTAGAGAACTTCTTTCAGAACTGAAACGCGAATTGGGCGGCAAGGATTTACCCGTCGTTGCGACAGGCGGTTATGCAAAATTAATCGCGCGAAAAATGCCGGAAATTGCCGCCGTCAATCCACTGCTCACTTTGGAAGGTTTGCGGCTTGCGTGGGAAAATCAGGCGCGGCGAAAAACTGATCCTCGTCGTTAATCTTAATCGCCGCTAGGGCCTGATGGCGTTTCTCTTTAGACATTTTTGTGAAATGTTTCATTTCCGCAAAAAACTTTTTCAAGTCGCCGTTGCTGTTCCGAATGAGTTGATGAAACGCCGGAACCAAGTCGTAATACGTTGCGACCGTGTTGAGCTTAGCGTTGTTGACCGTGTCGGCAAACCATTCGTCGTAGGTGGAATGGCCACCCCACCCTGCTTTGAGTTTCGCGTGGTTTTCTTGAAGCTGCTGAAAAACCAGTTTCTTCTGCTCACGCTTTGCTGTGTCGGGCAAATCCCCATTGCCGTAAATTGATTGCAGCCGGTTGCGCGTGTACTGAATCAATTCAACGAACTGCTTTTTGCGTTTCAAATCCGCCTGATATTTTCCCAGCGCGGCAGAATCATTTTTTTGCTCGAGCCAACGGCGCAAGCCTTCTTCCGCCACCGCAGTGGCAAAGGCCTCGTTGAATTCTGTGTCGCCGGAAATAAATATCCGTTGATGCGTCAGTTCGTGAAAAATCAGCGCCGCCAATCGGCGTTCCGAATCTTCGATGAATGTGTTCAGCACCGGGTCTTTGAACCAACCGAGCGTTGAATAGGCATCAACGCCACCAACATAAACGTCGAAACCTTTTTCGCGCATTTTCTCCGCATACTTTTCCGCCGCAGCCTCAGAAAAATAACCGCGATAAGTGACACTCCCCACCACCGGAAACCACCAGGACTTCGGCGTTAGCGAAAATTCCGGCGCGGCGTAAATATTCCAAACCGCATTGGAGCGATGCAGATCAACGTAAGAAAGATAGTGACCGCCCGCTGGAAGATTTAGTTTTTTCTCCGCGAACTGGCGCAGTGAAAGAATGAGTCGAAACTTTTCCTTAAGCTTCGAGGGCGTGCTCGGATTGTCGATCAGTCCCTGAATCGGCTGTTGATTGGAGAGCATTTCCATCTGGCCAGAGAACGCTTGCTTATAGTAGCCAACGCTCCGACAGCCTGCGACGGCTGCCAGCAGCAGCACCAGCAGGGAACTAAAAATCCACTTTCTTTTGCGCACAATGAGGCGGATTAGATAGTTCACGCACAGGCTCTTTTCCAATTTTTTTCTCAAAATTTTTCCATCGGTGCGACTCGAGTTGCCAAACTTGCTGACCAACTTGATCGGCGTTAGCTTGGCAAGCCGCTGAAACGGAAAAATTGTTGGGTAATTGAAATCATTATGGAAAAGGAAAAACTCGGGCAATGCAGCACCTCCAATCAGGCGGTTATCAATTGGGTCAATCGTATGGCGGCGCTTTGTACGCCTGCAAAAATTTTTTGGTGTGATGGATCGGATGCGGAAAAACAGGCGCTCACCACAGAAGCCGTTGCTTCGGGGATCTTGATCCAGTTGAACCAGAAAAAACTTCCCGGATGCTATTATCATCGCTCCCATCCAAGCGATGTCGCGCGGGTTGAGCAATGCACTTACATCTGCACCGATACAAAAGAAGAAGCGGGGCCGACCAACAACTGGGCCCCGCCAAAAGAAATGTATTCCAAACTCCACGCGCTTTGCACCGGCGCAATGGAGGGAAAAACAATGTATGTCGTGCCGTATCTGATGGGGCCAGCCGGTTCGCCGATGACGAAAGTTGGAATCGAATTGACCGATTCAATTTACGTCGTGCTCAGCATGAGAATCATGACGCGCATAGGACAAGTCGCTGACAAACATCTTGACGCGAGTGACGACTTCAATCGCGGACTTCATTGCATGTTGGATTTGAGCGCCGAAAAACGTTTCATTGCACATTTTCCGCAGGACAATGCGATTATTTCCACCGGCTCAAATTATGGCGGGAATGTTTTGCTGGGGAAAAAATGTCTGGCGCTGCGCATCGGTTCCTATCTCGGACGCAACGAAGGCTGGCTTGCGGAACACATGTTGATTCTCGGAGTTGAATCGCCGACCGGCGAAAAAACTTACGTCGCCGCCGCATTTCCGAGTTCCTGTGGGAAAACAAATTTTGCCATGATGATTCCCCCGCCCCATTTCAAAGGCTGGAAAGTTTGGACAGTCGGCGACGACATTGCGTGGATGAAGCCCGGTCCCGATGGAAGGCTGTACGCGATCAATCCCGAGGCCGGTTATTTCGGCGTCGCGCCCGGGACAAATTGCAAAACGAATCCCAACGCAATGCACACCATTTCGCGCGACACGATTTACACGAATGTCGCGCTCACTCCTGATTTAGATGTTTGGTGGGAAGGTAAAGATGAAACACCGCCCAATGAATTAACGGATTGGAAAGGAAATCGCTGGACGCCCGATTCCAAAGAAAAAGCCGCGCACCCGAACAGCCGGTTCGCCGCGCCGATGACAAATAACCCTATGATCGCCAAAGAAGTGAACGACCCGAACGGCGTTCCCATCAGCGCGATCATTTTTGGCGGACGCCGCAGCACGACGATTCCGCTCGTGTATTCCGCGTTCAATTGGATTCATGGTGTTTACGTCGGTGCGACGATGAGTTCAGAAACGACAGCGGCTGCGACGGGTGCCGTTGGGCAGGTTCGTCGTGATCCAATGGCGATGCTTCCCTTTTGCGGTTACAACATGGGAGATTATTTCAAGCATTGGCTCAACATGCGGAAGCTCATCAAAATTCCCCCGCGAATTTTTCACGTCAATTGGTTTCGCAAAGATAAAGAAGGAAAATATCTTTGGCCCGGCTTCGGCGAAAACATGCGCGTGCTCAAATGGATCATCGAACGTTGCCGCGGTCGCGCGGGTGCCAACGAAACGCCGCTCGGCTGGGTTCCCGGCCCGGAAGATTTCGATCTCGAAGAAATGGACGGCTTCGATTCCGAACGCCTCGCCGCCGCGCAATGTATGGACATGGAAGATTGGAAACGTGAAGCGCTTTCGCAGGACGAATTGTTCATCAAACTTTACTCGCATCTGCCCAAGGAACTTATTTTCCAAAGAGAACTTTTGGTAGCGCGGTTGTAAATCCCGCTCGATGGAGCCGAATGTTGCCTGAGAAAAAATAAGTGTTTCCCCCTTATTGCGAGGGAGGCGTCTTGGAATAGTTTTCCTAATTGGGGATATTGAAAAAGCAAAACCACTACAAGACACCCTCAATAA
>JBDSLX010000171.1:0-11662 GCA_039916145.1 Verrucomicrobiota bacterium
ATTGTTTTTCAGGCAGATGGCGAATTAGTTTTCGCAAAAAACTCTTTTCCGTTTGACCGCTTCGCGGATTTCCTTTACTCAACACAGACTTTTCTGCAATTGGCGAATTTTGATTTGAAAAATTTAAGCTGAAGCGCAGAAGCGAACGTTGTTTTAATGTTAAATTCGAAATCATTTCTAGCGGTTGATTTTGGGGCGGGCAGTCTGAAGATGGCCGAGTTCGAGCCAGATGAAGTCGGCGGCGGATTGCGCCTGAAACAATACGGAATCAAATCACTGGGCATCGAAGGCTCGCAAGAAGCGACGCGTGAAGCGACGATTCTGCGCGCGATCCAGGAACTCTTTTCGGAAAAACATTTCGGCTCAAAACAAATCAATGTCTGCGCGCCCGGTTTTCATGTCTTCTCCAAATTCGTAAAACTGCCGCCGGTCGATACCGCGAAGGTCGCGCAAATTATCGAATACGAAGCGCGACAAAATGTTCCGTTCCCGCTGGAAGAAGTGGTTTGGGATTATCAAATTTTAGGAACGACCGCGACGGGTGAACTGGAAGTTTTGCTCGTGGCGATTAAAACGGAAGTGGTCGAAGGACTTTTCCGAGTGGCGGAAAGCGCCGGATTGCATTTGAAACTGGTGGATGTTTCGCCCGCCGCGCTTTGCAATGCGTTTCGTTACAATTACGGCGATCTCGAAGGTTGCACGATGCTGCTCGATATTGGGGCCAAGACGAGCAACCTCTTGTTCTTCGAAAAAGGAAAAGTTTATTCGCGCAGTATTAATATCGGAGCGAATTCCATCACGCAGGATTTTGCCAACGAATCCAAACTCAACTTTGCTGATGCCGAGCAATCGAAAATCGAGCAGGGATTTGTCAGTCTCGGCGGCGCTTATGAGGAGCCGGAAAATCCGCAGCAGGCGGCGATTTCAAAAATCGCGCGGCAGGTGATGACGCGGTTGCACATTCAAGTCAATCAGACCGTGCAGTTTTTCCGCGGCCAACAAGGCGGCTCTCCTCCGCAAAGATTATTTCTTTCCGGCGGCGCGTCGATCATGCCTTACACCGCGCAATTCTTTTCCGAAAAATTAAATGTGCCGGTCGAATATTTTAATCCGTTTCGCAACATTCAAATTGATCAATCCATTGATTTGGATGAGCTGTCGAAAACGGCGCATTCCTTCGGCGAAGTGGTCGGTCTTGGCCTGCGCGATCTGGCGCATTGCCCGGTGGAATTGAATCTGATGCCGAAAAGTTCGATTCAGCGGCAACAATTTGGGCAGAAAAAACCGTATATCATTGCAGCGGTTTTTTGTGTGGTGCTGGTCGTGTTTGCAATTGGTTGGTTCGAAGGCGGAGTGGCATCGGTCAAAGGAACGGAGTTGGAAAAACTAAGAGTTCGAGTGGAGCCGTTGCTGCAAAAGGAAGGTGAATTGCGAACGGTTTTGGCCGGGCGAGACAAGTTGAAAAAAGAGGCCGACCAGATGATGGGACTGGTGGATGACCGCTTTTACTGGGCTGGAATTTTGACCGAGTTGCGGCGCATTTTTATCCAGACGGAAGAGAACGCGAAGCAAAAGTTGAATACAGATGTGGGACTTTGGATCGAAAATTTCTTGCCTGAATTACCTGCCGAAGGAGCCTATGCTTCCACGGCCCTTGCTCCGACGGCCATTCCGAACCGATTTCCCATGGCCGGATTCGAAGCTGATCGCTATAGGCCAACTCCTCAACCCCAGGCGCCCCAGGCGGATCAAACACCAGGGCAAACTCCCGCTGGCAATGAGATCGCAACCATTCATCTGGTTTGTCGCGGAGTGAATCTTGAGCGTTTGAATTTGCCAACGGCCAATAAAGATCTGGCCTACACCGTGGAAGAAGAGATCAAAAAAAGTGGTCTTTTTGCGGAGGGCACGGTTCTAGGGGACATTAAGATTGATAACTCGACTCCGGCTGCGGCCTTGACTTTCACTTTCGATCTGACCTTGAAACTTAAGCGCCCTTTCAAATTTTAGTATGCCTTGGATTAAACGAAATTTATTCTTTGTCGTCGGCGGACTTGGCGCGCTGGTTCTGATGGGTTTCGCTGGCTTTTTTTTATTCGCCAATATCAAAAAGGACAAGACGGTGTCAGAAGAATTGGAGCGTCAAATCTCTGAACTCAATCGTCTGTATGCCATGGATCCGCATCCGGGAACGGAGGATGTTGACAACATCACCGCCGCCAAAAAAGAGCAGCAACGGATTCGCGCCTTCTTGAATGATGCCCACAAACTTTTTGTGCCGGTGGTGCCCTACGAAAAAACGAACAACAAAGGTTTTAATAATCTTTTATTGAGCACAATTTACGAATTGCAAACCAGCGCGACCAATGCAGGCGTGGTTTTACCACCTCAATTTGCTTTTACGTTTTCCGCGCAAAAGGGAATGCTGACATTCACTCCCGGCAGCATTGAACCCTGGACCGCGCAACTCAGCGAAATCAAAGCCATTTGCAGCATTCTTTATGAGGCGCGCATCAATGCGCTCGAAGGGTTGCGGCGTGTGCCGGTTTCCCCGGATGATCCGATCGGGACGGCTGATTATCTCACCACCACGATTGTCACCAATGATATTGCAGTCGTCTCTCCCTACGAAGTCACCTTCCGCAGTTTCAGCGGCGAACTCGGCGCAGTGATGGACGGCATTCTGCGTTCCACCAATTGCTTCATTGTTAAAACACTTAATGTTGTGCAATCGCAGGTGCCCATTCCCGGATTGAATCCAAACATTTCTGCGCCTGGTTTTAATCCGGTCTATCCTCCACCTGCGGCGGCAGTTCCCTCAGCGAGAGACTTGGTTGACCGTTATAATCCAGTCGGCGCTCCATTTCCCCGGCCCGTTGCTCCAACTCCCGCTCCCGTGCCGGGACGACCGCCGCCGGTCGCTGGATCGACCGTTTTCCTCAGTGAAAAACCTCTCCGCGTCACGTTGCTAATCGACGTGGTCAAACTCAAGCCTCAGCAATAGCCATGGAGTTTCTTAAAAAACATTACGAAAAGATTCTGTTGAGCTTCGTGCTGCTCTGTCTCGCGGTGGCAGCGGCGTGGCTCCCCGTTAAAATTAAAAAAGAAAAAGAAGATTTACAGAAGACGATCTTCAATTTGCCAAAACCAAAAGAGCTTAAGCCCGTGGATTTGACCACCAACGAGATGGCCTTGAAACGTTTGCAAAACCCACCCACCGTAGAACTTTCCGGCGCTCACAATCTTTTTAATCCGGTCACATGGAAAATTAAATCCGACCAAACCTTTACTAAAATCGTCCGTGAAGGAGTCGATGCCTTGATCATCACCAACATTCGGCCGTTGAATATGGAATTGGCTTTCGAGCGGGTGACCGCTTCTGGCTATTGGATTGGAGTAAAACGAAAAGGCGAAAAAAAACCTTCGATTTATGTAAAGCTCAATGAGAAAAAACCATTGCCTCCAGATCTGACCTTCACGCTCAAAGAAGTCAAAGGCCCGCCGGAAGAGCCGGACGAATTAGTTTTGGAGTTCGCCGAAAGTCTGCAAGAGGTTTCGATTAACAAAGCAAAACCTTTTCAGAAAATCGAAGCCTACGCAGCGGATCTTCGTTATCCGCCCGATAGTAAAAGTTTTTCAAACCAAAAGGTTAATGACGTCATTGCGTTCGGGGGCGAGTCATACAAAATTATTGCCATCAATGAAAATGACGCTAGAGTCTCCGCCATCTCGACTGATAAACGAACAACAATTCTGTGGAAGGGCGCGCCAGTGGCGCCCGCCAAATAGGAATCTCAACCGCAAAAAAACCATGATCAAAGCCGTTAAACTATCGTTCGGTTTACTCTTGTTAGTCGCCGCTGTCTCATTGCGCGCGCAACCGAATTCATCACAACTCGCCGAAGAAGAAGCCGTCCGGCGTCAGGAGGCGACCATTACCCTTCACAACAAATTGATAGCGGCGCAAGAAGCGCAGAGCAAAGGCTATTTGGTCGATGCCGCCAAATTATATCAGGAGGCGGTTTCGCTGTTTCCGAAAGTTGGCCAAGGCACCGCGCTCGTGGAATTGGAAAAAAAGCAAGCGGTCGCCGGATTGGTCGAGATTCGATTGCAATTGGCTCGAGCGGCCCAACGCCGTGGCAATCTGGCTGAAGCCAATGAACAGGTTTCCAGCGCGCTGAAAATCGATCCGAGAAATCCAGAGTTGGTGAATTTTAAAAGGGAAAATGACAAATTGATTCTGGCTCAACGCGGCACTATTCCCAGCGCCGAAGCTTTGTCCAGAGTCCCCGATGTGCAAAAGGAAAAGATCGCGGTTGGCACTTTGGTTCAAGATGCCAAGCTGCTTTTGGAAATGGGCAAACTCGACGAGGCGGACGCCAAGCTGGATATTGCGCTCCGACAAGAACCCCAAAACAGAACCGCAGATTATTATAGAAATTTGATTAAAGAGGCCCGCTACAATATTCATTCGAGCAGACGCGAAGGCGCGGCGAAGGAAGCGCTGGTAGAGGTTCAGCAGGCATGGTCCGCTCCAGTAAAACGTGACGCTTTGCAAATCACGGATCCTGCTACAGCGAAGCTGTCTCAGAACACAAAAGGTCGCCAGGCGATCAAGTACAAACTTGACCGAATCCGTTTGCCCGAAGTCTTGTTTGAAGGCTTGCCGTTGGGTGAGGTTCTTAAACAGATAAGGGACGAAGCAAAGAAACGCGATCCCGATCAGACGGGAATTAATTTTATTTTCAACCCTCACGCAAACGCGCCCGCGCCCGTGGCAGTCGTGCCGAACGACCCGACTGCGGCCGTATTCACTCCGGCTCCAGCGGCCCCGGTGGATGTGAACAACATAACCGTGCAAATCAGCCCGGCGTTGAATGATGTGCGCCTCGCGGATGTTTTGGATGCCATTGTGCAAGTTTCCGACCAGCCGATTGAATATCGCATTGAAGATTACGCCATAGTTTTTTCCCCCAAAGTCGCTGAGGCAACTGCTTTGTTCACCCATTTCTTTAAGGTCAACCCAAACACTTTCTTGCAAGGTTTGGAAAGTGTTACCGCACTGAGTATCGCCATTACTGGCGGCCAGGGTGGTGGCGGCGGCGGTGGCGGCGGCGGCGGTGGTGGTGGCGGTGGCGGCGGTGGTGGCGGCCAAGGGCAGGATACCGGAGCCTTTTCCATCCCTCGGGTTTCAATCGCCAACATTGTTGGCGGGCAGGGCGGCGGCGGTGGTGGCGCTGGGCAAAACGGAAGCGGGTTAAGCAGTGTCAGCAGAACCAATTTGCAACTCACGGCCAATCAAATGGTCAGGGATTTTTTCTCGGCGGCCGGCGTGGATTTTGGTCTGCCTGGTGCGCCCAATCAAAAAAGTGTTTTTTTCAATGACCGAGCCGGCACCCTTATGGTACGAGCTTCGCTGCCGGATTTGGAAATTATTCAGAGCGCCATCGAAACACTAAATACCGAACCGCCCCAGGTGACGATTGAGGCAAAATTCATCGAGATCAGCCAAACTGACGCAAAGGCTTTAGGGTTCGATTGGTTTATTGGCAACACTTTGCTGGGCGGCGGCAAGATCGGCGCGCAGGGCGGAACGGCACCATCGTTCCAAGGCAATCCGAGCACCGCCAATCCCAGTGGATTTTTCCCCGGCCCGGCCATCCCGACCGGCGATCCATTCACGCCCTTTTTTGGCGGAATTTTGCCGTCGGATGCAGACTCGCTGCTGACTTCGGGCCTTGCTGGAAATAATGGAAATATCCCGGCAGTTGCAACCATCACCGGAATTTTGACCGATCCTCAGTTTCGTGTGGTTATTCGCGCCCTGGAAGAGCGAGGGGGCAGCGACATTCTTTCGGCTCCCAAAATTACCACATTGAGTGGCCGTCAAGCGCAAATCTCGGTTTTAGATTTGGTTAGAATCGTGACTGATGTTAATTTGGACCAAACTGGCGCTGGCGGTGGAGGTGGCGGCAATAATAATAATAACAATGGCGGAGGAGTAGGTGTGGTGGCGACAACGATTGAGTTTACTACCCAAACGCTTCCGTTCGGTCCTGTTCTCGATGTGCTTCCGTCGGTTTCTGCGGACGGCTACTCCATACAAATGACCATCATCCCGACCATCACCGAGTTTGTGGGATACGATGATCCGGGGCAATTTGTGCCACAGGCACAATCAGTTGGCGGTGCGACTGTTGGAATTCCTTTGGCAGCCGTCCTGCCGTTGCCGCGCCTTCGTTTGCGTCAGGTAACGACCAGTTGCAACGTCTGGGACGGACAAACGGTGATGCTTGGCGGATTGCTGAGTGATAATGTCGTTAAGGTCAAACAAAAGGTTCCATTATTGGGTGATTTACCCTTTGTGGGACGGCTGTTCCGAAGTGAATCTTCTCAATCCTCCAAGAAAAATCTGATGATTTTTGTTACGCCGACCATTATTGACTCGGCTGGTAATCGCCTGCATCCAGATGAGGACATGCCTTTCGCGCGCGTTTCGGTTCCAATTCAACCGTCTCCGTCGGTCGTTCAATAATCCGAGCCGTGTCCTGTTCCATCGAGCAGGGCACGGCAGAGAGCAACGGCTGAATGCTCGCTTCATCTTCCAGTGCAACTTCGCCAAGCCGTTTTTTAATTGTTGACGGACACGCCTACGCTTACCGGGCGTTTTACGCCATTCGCAAATTGAATTCCCCAAGTGGCAAATCCACCAATGCGATTTACGGTTTCATCAAGATGCTGGTCAAAATGCAGGCGCAACTTCAGCCCACGCATTTGATGATCGTCTGGGATGGGGGACTGGCCGAAGAACGCATGGCGTTGTTGCCCGACTACAAAGCGCAACGGGCTGAAATGCCTTCGGAATTAGAGCAGCAACTGGATGAAATCGTCGCGTATCTTCGCGCCGCCAGTATCACATCGTACTGCGAACAGGGAGTGGAGGCTGATGATTTTATTGCGACAATTGCGAAAAAAGTGGCGGGTGAAAACGTGCCGGTCGTGATTGCCAGCGCGGACAAGGATTTCATGCAATTAGTTGACTCTCAAATTTCACTTTTCAATCCCACTGATAAATCAGAATCTCTTTGGACCAATATTCAAGTCCGCGAAAAAACCGGCGTCGAGCCAGCGCAATTGGTGGATTGGTTGAGTTTGATTGGAGACAACGTGGACAATATTTCCGGAGTTCCGGGCGTTGGCCCGAAAACCGCCGCCGATTTATTGAACCAATTTGGATCGCTGGAAGAAGTTTATCGACGACTCGATGAAATTAAATCTGAAAAACTTCGTGCGAACCTGCGGGTTGCAAGCGAACTCGTCCAACGCAATCAAAAGTTGATTCGGTTGCGTGACGATTTGCCGTGTGATTTTCAATTGGAAAATCTGGCCGTCAAGCCCGGCTGCTTTGAAGATTTACGTGAGCTTTTTACGGGCTGGGGTTTCAAAACTTTGCTCCACGAATTGGAAAAGGCGCAAATTAAAGAGGTTGATTTATTCGGGCGATGAGCGATGAGATTACAGACAAAATATTTGGGAAGAAATATGGAAAAGTTGAATGTCGTTGACAAGAAAGCGTGGACAAGTTGTTTTGCTCTTGTTACAAATATCGAAATCATTATGTCATTATTGCTGTGCGTTCGTAAGCAACGGATTTTATCTGCTCTCATCTTGGCTTTTCCACTTTTGGTTTTGGGGCAACCCATAAACGCACCGCAAGGAAATGAGCATGCACTGGTCGGTTCGTTGGTGGGCGACCAGGTTTATCCCGGCATCTCTTTGAATCAAAACGGCGGTTATTTGGTTTGGGAAGAAAACGGTTCGATTAAATCTGGCACAGAAATTAAAGCCGCGCGTTTGACTTCCAGCTTCACCACCGTTTCGAATTTCGCGGTCAACAAGGTCGCAAAGGGCGACCAAAAAAATCCGCAGGTGCAATTGCTGAACAACGGCGAGGCGATATTTGTCTGGCAAAGTTATGGACTTGGCAATGCGAATATCTACGCGCGAATTTTAAAAGACGATGCGTTTACGACGGGAGACATTCTCGTGAACGCGGCTCCCAAGTCCAAAAATTCTTATTTTAAAGATCAACAAAGCGATCCGGTCGTTTGTGCCCTTCAGGACGGAAGTGCCTTGGTGGCCTGGCAAAGTCTTGGCCAGGACGGAAGCCTGCGCGGAGTTTATTTCCGCAAAGTTTCATCGTCTGGAAAAATGGAAAGCGACGAAGTTTTGGCCAATCAGACCACTGCCTTTAATCAACGCAATCCTGCGGTTGCGACTTTGGCTGATGGAAATGTGATTGTGGTTTGGATTTCCGAACAACAGCGGTTTGACGGCAGTGTTGATGTTTACGCTCGTTTGTTTACCGCCAATGGCAGTGCGGTTTCAGGGGAACGGCTTTTGAATTCAGCCAATAACCTTTGCGCTAATCCCTCCGTTGCGGCTCTCTCCGGTGGTGGTTTTACAGTCGTCTGGAGTGAGAAAGATTTGTCCAATCAATCCAACAGTTGGGAAATCGTAGGGCGTTCTTTTTCGGCGGATGCCGTTGCGGCGGGCGGTGATTTCAAAATCAACACCCATACTTACGGCGATCAGTATCGTCCGAAAATTGCTGCGGTTGGAAACGACTGCGCCGTGGTGTGGACCAGCCTCGGCCAGGACGGATCGCGCGAAGGCGTGTATGGGCGCATTTTACAAGGAGGCGCTCAACCCTCTGGAAATGAATTTCGGGTTAATACGACCACGGTCAGCCGGCAGCGTTATCCAAATGTCGCTTCTGACGGAACGGGCCGTTTTCTGGTGGGCTGGTCAGGCTTCGTGGCCGTTACCAGCTTCGATCTTTTCGGTCAGGAATACATCTTAAGTCCTCAGCCATGACCCATAATCTTTCATCTTTAAACTCTATGTTGCGATCATTTAAAAAGGTTTTGTGTCTGCTTTTTGCGTTGGCAGGAATTCAACAGGTTGATGCGTTCTCTCTCTTGGGGCCCAAAGAGGTCTGGCAGATTCCATCAATCGGATTTGCGCCCAACGAAATCGGCGGTTCCCGCAACGTGGGCGATGAATATCGTATTAACACCCCCGTGGTCACGTATGCTTTTCATCCCAGTTTTGTGGATTATTTCGGAACCAACGGGATAAAAGCCGTCGACCAAGCCATTGCCCTTTTGAATAAGTTGCCAAGAGTGTCCCGGGCCAGCGCTGACTTATCAGAATTCTTAACCGATGATGCCGCTAGATCTCATGAACGTGCAGGAGCATTGAATCTGATTGATTTAAAATCTACTGCCCTGAGTATTTTGATTGAGCATATGGGGCTGTCGGGGGAACAACATGTGTTCGATCTGCGTCAGCGCACCCCATTACCCGGTACTTGCATTTTTGCTTACACGACCATTGTCCGGAATTTCGATCCGGTGACGTTTTCGGTAAGTCGTTATGTTAATGGCACGACGTACACTTATGAAATTTTTGATACGTGCCCTGATGCTCCAGGCGGCGAGGCAGTCGAATTGGTGGTTGATCCGACGGATTTTGCCTTCAATGCGGTGGCTTCTTTTTTTCAAAGTGGGGTTATTGGCAGTTATTTTCTTAACCTGACGCGAGATGATGTGGGAGGATTGCGTTATCTTTATCGAAAGAATAATCTCAATGAAGAATCGCTTCCTACCAACGCCTTTCCGGTGCTCTCGGGCAGCCCATGGCAGCCGATTGATCCATTTGGGACCAACACTTTCGCCACCAACACACTTGCGGTGAGAGGTGGAATTGAAAAAGTGACGTATAGGAAAGTTAACTTTACGGTGCCGTTTGGAACTGAATTCAAACCCAGAGTTCAGAGCTACAAACTTCCCTTGGGATCGGGTGGTTCCCAATCGGTTCGGCGATTGGTTGATGTTCCCGACATTCTTTTCATGGCGGAAGATCTCGCCGATCCCAATCCCTCGGCCAATCCTTTTTTCAATCCGGTTCTTACTCGACGGTCCAACATTTACGTGGATAATCCGTCCCCGGACGATGGGCCGGGCGTCATCATTCCTCAAACGACGATTACGTTTAATAAACTCGGACCGTTTTTCCGTAATATCACGCCGAGCTTTTTATATGAGGAATCTTTCAACGGTTTCGTTTGGGGTTCCTTCGATGGCACGACCAATGATCCAATAGTTTATCCGGAAGGAACGAATGTTCGGGATATTGAAGATCTCGTTTTACAGGGTAATTAATTCCAGTTCCAATTTTATGAAGCGCATTTTTTCTTTGTTGACCGTTCTGATTTGTGGCGGGTCGGCCATAGCTCAGCCGATTCCTCTTTTTCAAAACTTTGGCACCATCACGAATGCAATTCAGATCGATGCTCTGGCGTTTGATAACCGGGGCACGTTCGACATCAGCAGCTCTCTTCCGTATGACATGCAGCATGTGATTAACTTCACCAATCGCGGCCTGATGAATGCCGACGGAGGTTTCCGATTTGATACGACGCTCCCCGACCGCCGCAAGCAGGCGAAGAGCTTTGTTAATTCCGGAACTGTGCAAAGTGACAGTTTTTTTGGAGGAGCTATCTTTTTTGGTGGGTTCTTTACTTTTTCTCCATCGGCATACCTTTTCGTTAATGCAACGAATATTGATAACAGCAACGGAACGCTTGCCGTCGGTTCTCCCGGATTATTGAGTTTGAAAGGAAAGAACACCGATCTGTCCCGCAGCGCTTTGATCGCAGGAGATCCCTTCACTGGCGGGGGTGGCGGATTTGGCGGATTTTTTACCGTCGCGGGAACCAACTACTACGTTCTTCCTTCGGATATCACAGATATTTACGGGGGAGCGGGAGTCCAGACTAATAACGTCGATTTTCAATTTGATCCGCCCTTCGACGTTTCTTCGCCTTCGCACCGCGTTTTCTTTCCGGGCGGAGGCACCAACGGATCGCTCGTCTCTGTTCCACAAAGTTTCTCAGCCGAATTTGACGCTTTTGCGAACGTTAGCGAGACCGGGGGCGGCGACAAGCTGGTTCAGGTTGTTTTTGTCAACACCAACTTTGTCGATACAAATATTTCTGCGGAAGTAACGTTTGGCAATTTCTTTTTTACCTCCAATCCAAATATTGAAGATCCATTTGCTCCCGCTGTCATCGTTCAAGTCAATTCGTCTTCTTACGATCCCATTACGGGCGGAATTTCTACCAACACCGTTACATTCATAGATAGTTCGGCGCAGCAGACCAACCTGGTGATGTTTACCAATTTCAGCGCGCGCCCCAATGTTCGTCCGTCCAGTTACGAAATCACCACCGGATCTTTTTTTGGAGCGTTTGGAGATGAAGGCAACACCGATTACACACCAGAACTTCTTTACGATCCCTCGCTTCACTCCAGCAATATTATCGCTGGCTTCTATGGTGGTTACGGCGCGCAAATTGGTTTCGCTACCACCACCACCACGATTACCAGGCCGGTAGATCCTACGAACCAGGCCCCGCGTATTGAGATCAACTCCGATAATCTGGATCTCACTTTGACCCGCATTCGTTCTGAAGGCCCGGTCATCATCAACACGAAACACCTCATCAGCAACACCGGATCGGACATCAGCGCCGGAACCCTGCTGGCTGACATCGGGAGCACCAACGGTTCATTGCGGATCGCAAATCTTTTCCCAT
>JBDSLX010000172.1:0-19430 GCA_039916145.1 Verrucomicrobiota bacterium
TCTCGCGCTACCGACGCGCCCAGGGTTTCAACGTTTTGCATCCGATGGGCTGGGACGCATTCGGCTTGCCCGCCGAACAATACGCGATCAAGACCGGCCAACATCCGCGCAAAACGACCGAGGAAAACATCGCGAATTTTAAGCGCCAAATAAAATCGCTCGGCTTCAGCTACGATTGGTCGCGCGAAGTTGATACAACCGACCCTAAATATTTCAAATGGACGCAGTGGATTTTTCTGAAGATTTACAATTCGTGGTTTAATCCAGAGACGAACAAGGCCGAGCCGATTGAGACCCTTCCAATTCCTTCCGAATTTAAAACCGAAGCCGATAAAAGAAATTTTCGCGACAACCACCGACTCGCCTATGTCGCAGAAGCGCCGGTGAATTGGTGCGAGGAACTCGGCACCGTTTTGGCCAACGAAGAAGTCATCGACGGCAAAAGCGAAGTCGGCGGATTTCCCGTCGTCCGCAAACCGATGCGCCAATGGATGCTCCGCATCACCGCCTTCGCCGAACGTTTGCTCAATGATTTGGAAGGAATCGATTGGAGCCATTCTCTCAAAGAAATGCAACGGAACTGGCTTGGGCGCAGCGAAGGTGCCATCGTTGATTTTAAGGTCGCTGGTAAAAGCGAAGTGATCAGAGTGTTTACCACTCGCCCTGACACTCTCTTCGGTGCGACCTACATAGTAATAGCTCCTGAAAGTGAGTTGGCAGATCGAATTGTCGAGGACAAGTGGAGTTTTGATACGTCTCCTGCTGTCAAAGGAACTACATTATTTGGAATAGAACCCAAATCTCCCCGAGAGGCGTTGCAACTCTACAGAACCTATGCTGCATCCAAAAGCGATTTGGAACGAACGGAGTTGAGCAAGAAAAAGACGGGTGTTTGTATTGGAGCGCGAGCGATAAATCCCGTGAGTGGCGAGTTGGTTTCTGTTTTCGTCGCTGATTATGTCCTAGCCACCTATGGAACCGGAGCAATTATGGCAGTTCCAGCGCATGACGAGCGAGATTGGGAGTTTGCACCAGAATTTCGACTTCCGTGTCGCGCAGTAGTGATGCCGCCAGATGATTGGCTCTCGAAAACAGTTCGTAGCCAATCGGGCAATTGGTTTACGGAGGCTCTGACCCAAGTAGGGTTGACCAACAATTTCGAAAATCGAGGCGAACCTGCCCTTTTGGAGACTGCGCGGAAGCTATATGCGATTAACTGCGCGGCATTTCCAGTGCCGTTTGTTGGTGAAGGTAAATCGATCAACTCGCCAAGCAACTCACCGGACCATCATCGGCACGAACAATACGAAATTTCTATTAGTGGCCTTTCGACCGTCGAAGCCAAAAAGAAAATTACCGATTGGCTCGAATCCAAAGGTCTCGGCAAAAAAACCGTCAACTACAAACTGCGCGACTGGCTTTTCAGTCGTCAGCGTTATTGGGGCGAGCCGTTCCCAATTATTTGGAAGCGCGACGCGAACGGACCTAGCGGTCAGCCACCGTGTCACGAAGCGTTGCCGGAATCTGCGTTACCCTTGATGCCGCCCGAACTCACCGACTACAAACCCGCGCCCGGCGGCGAACCGCCACTCGCTCGCGCCAAAGATTGGATGAATCTGCCCGACGGCTCGGTTCGCGAAACGAACACGATGCCGCAATGGGCGGGCAGTTGCTGGTATTATCTGCGTTATCTCGACGCGCAGAATCCGCAAAGCTTCGTTGGCAATGACGTGGAAAATTATTGGATGGGCGCGGAGAGTCCAAAGGCTAAAGTCCAAAGTCCAAAGTCGGCTGACCTTGGACCTGAGACTTTAGACATTGGACTCAAATCAACGACACCCGGAGTTGATTTGTACGTCGGCGGAACCGAGCACGCCGTTCTTCATCTGCTTTACGCGCGTTTCTGGCACAAAGTTTTGTTCGATCTCGGCTACGTCTCGACGCCCGAACCGTTTTTCAAACTTGTCAATCAAGGACTCATTCTCGGCGAAGACGGCCAAAAAATGTCGAAGTCGCGCGGCAACGTCGTCAATCCCGACGATGTCATGGGTGAATACGGGGCCGATGCTTTTCGCCTTTACGAAATGTTCATGGGTCCGCTCGAAATGGTGAAGCCGTGGAACACACACGGCGTCGCGGGCGTTTACAAATTTCTCGGTCGCGTCTGGCGGTTGTTCGTGGATGAAAAAAGCGAAACGGAATTTGAGCAAGCCGAAGCCACCGCCGAGACGCAGAGTCGCGGAGAGTTGCTGGAAAAAATCCAGTTGAGCGCGGCGATCAAAGATGTTTCCGCTTCGGCACCACAACTCAAAACGCTTCACGCCTGCATTAAAAAGGTGACGGAAGACTTGGATGGTTTGCGTTTTAACACCGCGATTTCTGCGATGATGGTTTTTGTGAACGATGCGATTGCATGGGAAACAAAACCAGCTTCTGCGCTGCGTGATTTTTTAATTTTGCTCCAACCGTTCGCGCCGCATTTGGCGGAAGAACTTTGGGAGAAGTTGAACATCGAACATCCAACATCGAACACTGAACAACGAATTGCATTGGCGTATGCGAACTGGCCAAAATTTGACGCGGCATTGCTCATCGAGAACGAAATCGAAATTCCAATACAAGTGAACGGCAAATTGCGCGACCGCCTCGTCGTCGCCGCCGACGCAACTCAAGAACAACTTGAAGCGGCTGCGCTGGCGAGCGACAAAATCAAACCGTTCATTGATGGAAAAGAGATTAAGAAAATTGTCATGGTTCCGAAAAAACTGGTGAACATTGTCGTCGCGTAGTCCGTCCGATTATTTGACAAGATTTCAATGAGAGACGTAACTTGTTCGCGAAATCACTTATGAAAAAAATAATCTTTTCGGCAATTATTTGTGTGACAAGTTTCCTTTTCGCCAACGCGGCGCAATCAGCCACCCCAAAAGTCGGCGACAAAGCGCCAATGGTTGAAGGCAAAAATCAGGATGGAAAAAATTGGAAACTGAGCGAGGCGCAGGGCAAGAAGATCGTCCTGCTTTATTTTTATCCCAAAGATGATACGCCCGGTTGCACCAAAGAAGCCTGCGGTCTGCGCGATCAAATGGGCGACTTTAAAAAAGATAGCGTTGAGGTTATCGGAGTGAGTTTTGATTCTTCGGAGAGCCATCAGAAATTCATTCAGAAATATAATCTGAACTTTCCGTTACTCGCCGATACAGATGGAAAAATCTCCGACGCTTATGGCGTTCGCCGCGAAGCAGGAAAAAATATCGCGCGTCGAGTTAGTTTTCTCATTGGCAAAGACGGAAAAATCAAACACATCACAGACAGCTCCAATGCGGACGTTCACCTCGCCGAAATGAAAGATGCCGTTGCAAAGCTGACGAAGAAATAGACCTGGTTGTCCGCGTCTGCCAGATGGACGGATGGTGATCATTCTGTGGCTCTTTGCCCGCTTGCGGAGGTGAGGCGGGATTTCGTTCATTTGCCGCGCCGAGAGTGATGGCGGGTTCCCGACGCAATCGTACCGTGACGCCTACAGGGCCGCTGTTAAACTGTGACTTTAACCCCGAAGCTGCGAGGGAAAGATCCTACCACAGCGGTTTTCTCAGGGATTCTTTGACTGGAGTTGCTGGGACGCGCCTAGCGGAGAAACATGGGTGCGCCGGATACACTTACCATCAGTTGTGCCTTTTAATTTATCAGCCGACGACTCGGTATTCTTGAGTCCAAAGAAGTAATGAACCAAACTCTATGTTGATAAATAAAATTTTACGCAATACCGCTTTTGGAGCGGCGCTTTTTTGTCTGGCGATGCCTCGGTTGATGCTGGCGCAGGGCGGTCCGGATATTATATGGGAACGTAAGGTCAATATAGATCGGGTGAACAGCGTCGTCTTTACTCCGGACGGCAACACGCTGATTTCTGGCGGCTCGGATCGACTCATCAATTTCTGGCGTGTGTCGGATGGGGCTTTGCTACAGACGCTGAATACCAACGCGCCCTTTGTGCATGAGAGCGCGGTGGAATCCCTTAGCATTACGCCAGACGGAAGTTTACTGGCGTCGGCGAGTTTTCAGGTCGTTCAACTTTGGGATTTGCCAAGCGGGACAGTGCGAAGGTTGACCGGACATACGGACTGGGTGGTGGGCGTGGCGTTTTCGCCCGACGGAAGTTTGCTGGCGTCGGCAAGCTTTGATACGACGGTGCGAATCTGGCGTGCGTCGGATGGAGTGCTGGTAAATGTAATTCAGGGAGTTGGTCAACAACGGTGCGTGGCATTTTCGCCCGACGGAAGTTTGGTGGCGACGGCCGGGGGCGATAACACGGTTAAATTCTGGCGCACGTCGGATTGGACGTTGGTTCGAACCATGACTGGACACACGGATGATATTTTTGCCATTGCGTTTTCGCCGGACGGCAACACGATTGCATCAGGCGGTTATGATGACACGGTGAAGTTGTGGGATGTGGCCACGGGCGCGTTGAGATTTACGTTTAGCGGTAATGGCGGGAATGTTTACAGCGTTGCGTTTACGCCGGACGGAAGCAAGGTGGTTTACACGGATGGCGAAGGAAGCACGGTAAAAGTTTACCGAGTGGTTGACGGCCAATTACTGCGAACTTTCAACCAGGATGTAAATGAAGTGCAGACGCTGGCTTTTTCCCCCACGGGTTTGATGGGTTATGGCCGCGTCGATACCACGGTCCTTCTCGCAAGAATTGATGGCACAGTCACACCCCGTGCGCGGATCAGCAGTCCCGCGCCGGGAGCAACTTTTAATGCTCCGGGCAGCATCACGATTGCCGCCAGCCCAAGCAAAACCGACGGCAGTATTGTGAACATGGAATTTTTTCAAAATGGAACAAAGCTTGGTGAAGATTCTGTCCCCCCCTACACATTGGCCTGGACCAATATTGCAGCCGGAACCTACACTCTTACGGTTGTCGATACGGATGATCTTGGCGGTATTACCACATCGACTCCGGTGACGATTACCGTCGTGAACATAACCAATGCGCCTCCGGCTATAACGATCACCGGACCCGGCAACGGCGCTTTTTTCAATGCTCCGGCAAACATTACGATAAAAGCAAACGCATCCGCGGCTGCAGGCGTCTCGAGAGTGGAGTTTTTCCAAAATGGAATCACTTTGGGTCAGGACGTTGTATCTCCCTTCTCAATGGTGTGGAGTTCAGTTGCCATTGGAAATTATTCCTTGACGGCGACTATCACCGACGCAAATGGCGCCCAGGCGACTTCGGCTCCAATTAATATTTCAGTTCAAGAAGCGCCACCGGAAACGGTCAAACCGCGTGTGACGATTGCTTCCCCCGCTTCCGGTGCGCGCCTGACCAGTTCCAATATCACTTTGAGCGGCACGGCGAGTGACAACGTTGGCGTCGCGCAAGTTTTGTATTCGCTAAATTCAGCGGGATTTGTCGCGGCCATCGGCACTGCGAATTGGGAGGCAGATCTCACGTTAATTCCAGGATCAAACGTGGTGCAAGTGATAAGCGTGGACGCCTCCGGAAACGAATCGGCTGTTGTTTCGCGCCTTTTTACTTATGTCGTTTCTGCGCCACTGGAGTTATCGGTCAACGGATTTGGTACAGTAACGCCTTTCACAGACGGGAAAATTTTAGAGGTTGGAAAAAGTTATACGATTAAAGCAGTGGCGGGTCGCGATTACATTTTTAACGGCTGGAGCGGAAGCGTCATTACCAATACGCCGGTGTTTTCATTTATCATGACGCAAGGCATGAGTCTCATTGCCACTTTTATTCCAAATCCATTTGCACAAACGAAAGGAATATACATTGGCTTGATTCAGCCGACGACTCCCAACCACGAGCATTCGGGCTTCATTCGATTGAATTCCACGTCATCAGGAACTTTTTCCGGAAAGGTCACGCTGGGTGCAAGCAGTTATTCGCTCCGGGGGAAATTTAACGGCGACGGCTCGTTTACCGGAAAGCATTCGCGTTCTGAACTGGTGCTCAATCTCCAGCTTCATCTGGACGACAATTCCGACCAAATCACGGGATCCATTTCTGACGGCAGCTTTACTTCCACGCTTGCAGCCGACCGATTGGTGTTTAATGCGGCGACAAATCCTGCTCCACGAGTTGGAAAATATACGATTCTGATCCCATCAAATCCATCGCGTCCAAATTCTCCGCAAGGCAATGGTTTCGGAATTTTGAAAGTCGATGCTTCCGGAAAAACGCGCATGGCCGGATCATTGGCCGATGGGACGAAGTTTAGCCAAAGCGCAGGCGTTTCCAAAAACGCCACCTGGCCGTTTCACGTTTCGCTTTACGCCGCCAAAGGGTCCATTTTGGGTGAGGTTAAGTTTAGAAATCAGGTGGGTGTGAGCGACCTCAACGGAACTGTGAATTGGTTTCGGCCAGCCAATTCAGCCTCAAAATTTTTTGCCAATGGTTTCACGACTCAAACCTCGCTGCTGGGCTCCGGTTATTCTCAGGCGACCGGCCAACCGGTGTTGACCGTGCCTGCCGGGGAAGAAAATGTCCTCGTCAATCTGGGCGAAGGCGATCTGCAATCCGACTTGCAACAGCCTGCGACGCTCGAAATTAATAATCAATTCGTAATTCCCGCATCCTCTAATGAGGAGAAGCTTCGCGTCTCTATTTCTGCCACTTCTGGCGCGTTGCGTGGTTCATTCGTTCATCCTGTAACCGGTCGAACCACCAAACATAACGGCGTTGTTTTCCAAAAACAAAACAGGGCTGAAGGATATTTCCTCGGCACAGGCCAATCCGGTTTCGTTTCGGTCGTGCCTAAAGACGAAGCAAGCACTCCTCTGCTGGAGGAAGACCCAGCACCGATCGTAGAGGAGGTCGTGCCCGTCCAACCAGTCCCTCAGCCGAGAAGAAAAAAGGGGAATTGATTCAATTGACAGGGCCGAGCGTTGTCCGCATCGAAGTAATTTCCAAAACAACCTGCAATGCAACGAAATCGTTTCTTTCATTTTGCGGCGGCGATTTCGCTGTTCGCCAATTCGAGTTCAGCACAATGGCAGCTCGCGGATGAAAATTTTTTGGCAATGCCAAACGTTGGCGCACAGGGTTTGCGAATTCTCTCGCCCGATTTGCTACAGTTGACATTAATTACCACCAAAGCCCCCGACCCGGCCCCCGTCGGTCAATGGGACTTCGTCGGAAAAGATTCGCATTTCAACGCGCCATCGCTGGACCAATTCATCGTTACTGCTGGAGGCAAAACCATCGCGGTAAAAAAAGTGGGCTTTAAACGCCGCCCCATTTACGCGCCTCTGAAAAAACGGGACCTGCGAATCGGAAATTATCTTTATCTGCAATTGGCAAGCCAACTCACCGACGGAGATTTGATCGAAGTCAAAAATCCAGGCGCGAAACTTTGGCCACTCAAAATGCGATTTATGGCAAAGGCGGATCCTTTCCGGTGGAGTCCAGTCATCCATGTGAACCAGGAGGGATACATTCCCGCTTTCGTAAAAAAAGCGATGGTCGGCTATTATCTTGGCAGCATGGGCGAAATGGAAATAGCGCTGGAATCAGGCTTCAAATTGGTCGAGGCGAAGGCGGGCAAAACAGTTTTCTCTGGGAAGTTGGTTCCACGTCTGGACGTGGGTTATACCTACAGCGTTTTGCCTTACCAAAAAGTTTTGGAAGCCGATTTTTCACAATTCAAAGAGCGTGGGGAATATCGAATTCAAATTCCGGGACTGGGCGCTTCCTTTCCTTTCCGCATCGATGATGGGAGCGCGGCAGTCATCGCTCGAACATACGCCCTCGGCCTTTATCACCAGCGTTGCGGCTGCGCGAATGAAATTCCTTTCACGCGGTTCACACACGGCGCTTGCCACATCAAACCCGTTGAAGTTCCGACGGGAGGTTTTGCCACGGTCAATGAAGTGTTGGCTAATGAATCTGGAGATTTTTCCAACAACCCTCGGCACACTGCCAAACAATTGAAAAGCGTGGATTCGAGTCTGTATCCGTTCGTGAACAAAAATAAAATGGACGCGTCTGGCGGACATCATGACGCGGGCGATTACAGCAAATACACGATCAACTCCGCGCAGTTAATTCACACGCTTGTCTTCGCGGCGGATTGTTTTCCTGGTGTCGGCGCGCTGGATAATTTGGGACTTCCTGAAAGCGGAGATGGGAAAAGCGATTTGTTGCAAGAAGCGAAATGGGAAGCTGATTTTTTGGCCAAGATGCAAGACACGGACGGCGGATTTTATTTCCTGGTTTATCCACGTGATCGCCAATATGAACACGACGTTTTGCCCGATAAAGGCGATCCGCAGGTGGTGTTTCCAAAAACGACTGCGGCCACGGCAGCGGCAGTAGCTGCTCTAGCACAAGCGGGTTCGTCTCCTTTGTTCAAAGAACAATTTCCTGAAGCTGCGGATAATTATGTGGCGAAAGCAAAGAAGGGCTGGGAATTTCTGCAACGAGCGATTGCGAAAAACGGTCGCGATGGAAGTTATCAAAAAATTACTCATTACGGTGATGAGTTTATGCACGATGACGAACTTGCCTGGGCCGCGACTGAACTTTTCGCCGCGACCGGCGACAAAAAATTTGAAAAAGAATTAACAACCCGCTTCAACCCGGATGATCGAGAGACAAAACGTTGGACTTGGTGGCGTTTGTTCGAGTCATACGGTTGCGCCATTCGCAGTTATGCCTTTGCCGTGAAAACCAAACGCTTGAAGAGCGAGCAAATCGATCCGCATTTTTTAAGTTTGTGCGAAGCAGAAATAATTGCGGCCGCCAATGATCAGCTTCGCTATGCAAATGAAAATGCTTACGGAACAAGTTTTCCGTCTGAGAGCAAACGCTTTCGCAATGCTGGCTGGTATTTTTCCACGGATCGCGCTTTTGATCTGGCCACTGCTTGCCAAATTGATTTTCCGAGTCAGAATGATCCGCGTCCGCAATATCTCGATGCGATCATAGGCAACATGAATTACGAAGTGGGCTGCAACCCCGTGAATATCAGTTACGTGACGGGAGTTGGCTGGAAACGACCGCGCGAAATGGTTCATCATTATGCGCAAAATGATTGGAGAATCTTGCCACCTTCAGGGCTTGCAATTGGAAATATTCAGGAAGGACTTCCTTATTTAGAGCCATATCAAAAAGAATTGGGCGCGCTAACGTTTCCCTCCGATGGCGACGAAAAAAATCCTCACCCGTTTTATGATCGTTGGGGAGATACATTCAATACGTCTGCTGAATTTGTTACCGCCAATCTCGCCCGGAGTCTGGCAACAAGCGCTTTCGTGATGGCTCAAACTCCAATTGCATCTCAAAAATGGAAATTTTCTCCATCAAAAATTGTAGGGATGTCGACTAAAGCCGGAGCCCCAAAAACTTTTAAGGCCGAAGTTCCGGCTGGCGAACTGGATTTAAACAACGCGCGACTTGTATGGGAGGTGCGAGGGCACGATCCTGTATTTTCGGATGGCGAAAAGCCCTTTCAGTTTCCGTCCGCGCATCGGGGAAATTATCTCATTGAAGCGGAAATTCAATTCCCCGATGGTCGCAGGCTTTTTGCCGCGACTAATTTCGCGGCGGGTCCGACCAACTGAACCATATTTGTACGATTAACGTCTGCGTTCCGCGCCCGCCGCCTCGTCAATAACGACTGGCACTTCAATGACAGAATCGCGCCCCGTATAATGATCCAACCCAGTCCGAGCCGCAGGATAAGTATCGGATCGACGCTGTGTCAAATCAACCGGTGTCCGTTCGGCTGTAGCGTCCACATAATTAGTTGTTCGTGGCGAAGCGCATCCGGCCCAAAGTAGAGAGCCAAAAGTTGCAGCCACCACTAACCGCGCGAGTTTGAGCTTGGTATTCATATTTTAAATATTAATTCCGCGAAGAATATCAACAATCAGGAAAATACCTGCATTTGGTGCAGGCAGGATGCGAGCAGGCAAATGAAGGAATTAGACAACTTTTCATCAGGTTTAAGTTTAACACTGTCTTAATATTTTCACTTATTGCTCCAATTTTGGACACCGAATTAATCATTTGTATTCAGATTGCATTTAATAAGCGAGTTTAAACAGAATGTTTTTTATTGGCATTTTCGTTGCTTAATCGTCGGCAATGACCGTTGCCAAGTGTTTCATCATTCTTTTCTTAGTCGCAGGAATGTTGCTTCCAGCTACACCCGGCAATGCTGTTACTGTCAGTGAGCTTCGGAACACCCCTAATCTTACGCCGGAAACATTCGCCAGCTACTTTGCGGATTTTGAGTTCAAGTTTCATGAAGAAGTCCAGGATCACGACACGTTTTTGGCCAGCAAATCAGGTGATTGTGATGATTACTCCACTTTGGCGGCGGACATTCTCGGAAGGAACGGTTATACAACACGATTAATTGCGGTTCGAATGAAAGGCGAGACTCACGTGGTTTGCTACGTCAATGAGACAAAAAGCTATCTCGATTATAATTATCGGAAGGACGAGAAAAAAACTATTCCGTGCAATAGCTCAATTACGGAAATAGCGCGAAAGGTTTCTCAATCTTTTGGCCGTGGTTGGATCGCAACTTACCAATTTACCTTTAGCCAAGGCGTAAAACGTTTGGTTCAAAGCATTATCACCAATCGGTCCACAGAAAAAACCAGTTGAGCGCGACCACTTTCTCAGGTGCATCCTCGCAAGATGAACAGCACCAGAAGGATTGACGTGGGAACCCCCATTAACCATAGGATCCCCCATCCGAGTGCCCCTTCATTTTTTGTTTTTAGTTTTATTTTCATAATGCGTTATTAATCAATTGTTAGATGTTATTACGGAAATTTTTCCAAACTCGCATCCCGATTTCATAGCCGCGCAAAAGCGTTGAAAAAGAATTTTGTTTTTTACTGGTTCGAAATGCAAAGAGCGGTGATGTCCATTTTCGAAAACGCCCCGCAGCTTTGTAAAAAACAAACCCTTGGTCAACCCATGCTGCGCATTCACGAAGAGAATCTGCTTCGGCGCGCAAATCTCCGCGAAATGCTTCGTTTTGCTTAATGAGCCGCGTTTTGCGGGCCTTCAGCCGATCCAGTTCGAATCTTGCAGCCATGCGCGATCTTTTTTGAATTGAGCAATTGTTTCAGCAAACGGCAAAGGCGTTTTGCAACGGTGCCTTACGAGCAGAAAGGTAGTGATAGCGCCGATGAGACAGAAAGCCAACAGTCCTATTGCCACGTACAATTTTTGTTCCCAAAAAAAGAAAAGGAGGGTCAACGCAATCGCGATTACAGCCATTATGGTGGAGAAGAGAAATGCTCCTGCCCAAATAGCTGCGGAAACGAGGCGAGATTTTTCTTCCTTCAGTTCCAGGCCCGCTAACTCGACCCGATTCTTCAAAATCGCTTTGCCGGTGTCAAAGACACGACGCAGGGAGCCGAATAGCCCTCCATTGGATGTCGAAAAATCTATCATGATCTGCGTTTGAGTAAAACTCCGATGAGAAATCCAGCCCCCAACGCCACACCCACGGATCGGTAAGGATTGTCTCGGATCGCACGATCTGTGACACGCATTCCCGCGACCGCTTGTTCTTCGAGTTGCGCACACGTTTCTTTGGCATTATCGAGCACCACTTTTAACCGATTACGAATTTCCTGGGCCCTTTCTCCCAATTCTCCCCCGGTTGCTTTGATTAATTCTTCCGCATCCAGAGCTACGAGCTTTAAATCTTCCGTAAGTTTAGCTTTGGTTTCTTGAAAGCTATTTCCTCCATTTCGATTAGGCATTGTTCCTTTCTTCGGCGCTTTCTTTGGCGTCACCGATTACGATTAAGCATAAGAATCCGAAAATTTACTCGCAATCGGGCTGCATTCCACATCTCGTATCAGGAAATTTTTTCCACGGTGCTCAGGGAAACCACGCTGGCAATTTTTGAGAGTGCGCTTAACCTGTGAATGTTTTTTAGAATCTATCTTAATGAAATTGCTTTTTGTTCACAATCGTTTCGGCGCGCTCGCCGGCGCAGAAACCAATGCGCACATCACCGCCACAGAATTGAAACGGCGCGGCCACGGCGTTGGATTGATCCATGGTCCCTCCACCGGAAAAGCAGAATCCGCTTGGCAAGAAACTTTTTCGCATCGTTTTTCTTTATCGCGCCAAGGCAATGCCATGCGAGTCAGGGCTGCTCTCGAAATCTTTCAGCCCGACCTTGTTTACGTTCACAAAATGGATGACCTGGAAGTTATTGAGGCTTTAATTGCTTCCCAGATTCCTTTGGTGCGCATGGTCCATGACCACGACATCTATTGCATGCGCAGTTACAAATATCATTATTTCAGCCGCAAGATTTGCACAAGAGCGGCGGGTCCCTATTGTGTATTTCCGTGCGGCGCATTTTTACACCGTAATCATGGCGCAGGATTTCCCATCAAATTTGTTAGCTACAAGGACAAGAAACGGGAAATCCGCTTAAACCAAAAATTCCAGCGCATGATCGTGGTGACCAATTACATGAAGGACGAACTGCTCCGCAACGGATTCGCTCCAGATAAAATCGAGATTCATGCGCCGGTTCCTCGAATGGGCGATCCTGCGCTTCGCAGTAATTTTAGCGAACGAAATTTAATTGTTTATGCCGGACAAATCATTCGCGGCAAAGGCGTTGATATTTTACTCGAATCACTCAAGCGATTAACCATCCCGTTTGAATGCATCATCTTGGGCGACGGCAGTCACAAATCATTCTGCGAAAAACTAAGCAAAAAATTAAAGCTCGACGATCGCGTTCGTTTCATGGGTTTTGTGCCGCAAGAAGAGCTAAAGAATTTTTATCGCGAATGCACCATCATGGCAATTAGTTCGGTCTGGCCCGAACCCTTTGCCACCATCGGCATGGAAGCGATGCGTTACGGAATTCCGGTCGTGGCCTTCGACGCGGGTGGAATCAAAGACTGGCTCATCGACGGGGAAAATGGGTTTCTTGTGCGTTGGATGGATCGGGATCAATACGCGGCAAGACTCGAACAACTTTTAAGAAATAAACCACTCGCGCGGGAAATGGGCGAACGCGGTCATCGGCTCGTGGATGAACATTACAGCTTTTCACAATACATTCTCGATCTCGAAAATACTTTCCAAAACGTGATCGACGAAGCGAGCCTTGTCTCCCGGTAATCCCGTCGTGCCACAATTTTCTGGGGACAAATCCTGACGAACTTGTGGGAAATTTCCGTGTCCTCGAATCTCCCCTTGCCCGATTGTGAAGCCCGCCCTAAAGGATTTAACTCTTAAACGTCAAAGCAGTAGTTCGTAAAAAGATTTTTGAAAACAAACAAACCACAATTGATTGCGGTCGTTGGCGGCAGTGGAGCGGGCAAAACGTGGTTGGCAGATCAACTCCAAACTGCGCTTGGGAAAAATGCAACGCGGCTGTCATTGGATGATTTTTATCGGGATCGTTCGCATCTGTCGGCCAAACGCCGGAGCGCGATAAATTTTGACCATCCGCGAGCAATTGATTGGGAACATGTTGAGCAAGTGCTTAGTAAATTTGCGGCAGGCCGAGGCGTTCGCAAACCGCACTATGATTTCGTCACTCACGCTCGCGCGGGAAATGGTGAATTTATGAAACCAAAACCTTTGATTATCGTGGACGGTCTTTGGCTCCTCCGCCGTCCCGCCATCCGCAAGCTGTTTACCTATCGAATCTTCGTTGATTGCCCCAGAGATGTCTGTTTGACCCGCCGGATGGAACGCGACCGTCTCGAACGCGGACGCAAGACAGCGAACATCAAAAAACAATTTTTCAAACAAGTCCTTCCGATGCACGACCGCTTTGTCGGCCCCCAATTGCGATGGGCCAATACGGTTGTTACAAACCCGAGTGCAAAGGAAATCACCGGGCTGGCCCAAAAAATTAAAAATCTGCTGCAAACAAATTAATATGACCGGCGCAAAATTAGACGAACTTTTGATCGATCGCTTTCTCCAGACACAGACTTTTTCTGGACGAATGCGGTTGAAGGCTTCCATGCACTGGAAAAGATTATCGTGGCGCGTGGTTATTTCGTTGGCGTTGTTTTTTAAACGCGCCTTCGATGTCATGGCGAGTCTGCTTTTCCTCCTGGTGTTTTCGCCCGTGTTTCTGTGCATTGCCGCGCTTATCAAGATCGAGGATGGCGGAGCGGTTTTCTTTCCACAAATGCGAGTGGGACGGTTTGGGCGCGAATTCAAAATGTGGAAGTTTCGATCAATGGGCATGGACGCTGAAACGAAAATGAAAGAGTTGCTTGCCAAAAATCAGCACAAAGACGGTGTTACGTTCAAAATGAAAAACGATCCCCGAATCACAAAGGTGGGAAAATGGTTGCGCAAGTTTTCGCTCGATGAACTGCCCCAGTTTTTCAATGTGTTCATTGGGAACATGTCGTTGGTCGGGCCGCGTCCGCCTCTACCTCGCGAAGTCGCCATTTATTCGCTGGCGGATCGACGCCGACTTGCCGCCACGCCGGGTATCACTTGCTTCTGGCAAATCGGTGGCCGTAGCGAAATTGATTTTTCCGGCCAAGTGCAACTCGACGTCCGTTACATTGAGAGCCAAAGTTTTTGGCTGGATGTAAAAATCCTGGTGAAAACTGTCCCGGCGGTTCTTTTCAGCAAAGGAGCCTATTAATGAAAGCATTGTTGATTTGCCCTGAGGAGCGCTCTGAAGTCGAGGCTTTGACAGAAACAATGCCGTTGGTGAATCTCTGTGTTTTAGGGAGGCCGTTTATCTATTATTGGTTAGAACATCTGGCCGCCGCCGGCGCGAAGGAAGTAAAAATTCTTGCAACGGACCGACCTAACCAGGTCCGTGAAATAGTGGGAACCGGAGCGCGCTGGGGTTTGCGTGTGGAAGTAATTCCTGAATCTCTCGAGCTGAGTTGCCCAGCCGCGCGTGAAAAATATTGCGGCTCCAACCCAGCCGACTGGATGGCGCTGCCGAATGATTCGGTTCTAATGGATCATTTGCCAGGATGTCCCGAGAGAAAAATATTCGAAAGCTATGAACAATATTTTTCCGCAATCCAGTTCTGGTCTTCACAGAAGCCCGCAGGAATGCAGATCGGCATGAAAGAAATTCAGCCGGGAGTGTGGGTCGGAATGAGGACCCAAATTTCCCCGCAAGCAAAACTCTTTGCGCCGGTCTGGATTGGCGAAAATGTTTTGGTCAAACCTGACGCCGAGATCGGGCCAAGGGCCATTTTAGAAAACGGTGTTGTCGTGGAGAACGCCGCCACGATTTCTGAAAGCTGGGTTGGAAGCCAAACGTTCGTTGGCAACTTGACCCAGGTGCAAAGCTCGCTTGCCCTGGGGAACACGCTCATAAATTTTCGCCGAGGGTCAGTCGCGAAAATTCCGGATGAATTTTTGCTGTGCGCGTTGAAGGATTTAAATGTTTCCGTCCGTTCTGGAAATTGGATCGGGCGAATTGCGGCTTTGTTCGCCCTGATTGCCACTTTTCCATTTGCCCTGATTACGATTTGCCGAGCAAGAATACAGGGGCAGCGATCCTTGCGCCCTCGTCGAGCGGCCGCTCCCCAAATGGTCGCAGAATATTCTTCATCAGTTCTCTATTTCGAACTTGCGAATTCGACCGGCTGGTGGAAGCGCTGGCCCCAACTGTGGAGCGTGGTGCTGGGCGAATTCACCTGGGTCGGCAATCGCCCCCTCACGCTAATCGAAGCAGGCAAATTGACGAATGAATTTGAGCGTCTGTGGCTCGCATCACCCCTCGGTTTGATTTCTCAAGGCGATGCCGAAGGTTGCACGGATCTTTCTTCCGACGCCGCGCGTGCGCACGCGAGCTTCTACGCAGCCCAAGCCAACTGGCGTTTGGACTTAATAATTTTGTTTGGCGCACTAAAACGTTTGCTGCGGCGAGAACTCACCGCGCCACCGGTTAAGACTGGATTAAACGAACGGACCGTCGAACTGGATCGCGCGGTAAGTCGATAATAGAGCGCCTTGTTTCAATTCTAATGCATTTCAGGTTTACGCTGAGAAATTTCCCCGGACTTTTACTGTGGGAAGAAAGATGTTGACCCCCGATTGTTGCACACTCCTTTTCCGCCCTATAGTCAAACGTCTTTCCAATAGGGAAGACGGGAACAGAGGTAATTTCCAGAAATAATACATGTATGAAGGCTCAAATTTGTGGGGACACCCTGACGATTAGCGGAATGAAAGAGTTGGGGGCTTCCAACGCCAATTCTTTTCGAGACCATACTCGCGCGTCGCTGACGGATGCGCAAACGGTCATCGAAATCGATTTGTCTCAAACCATGTTCGTGGACAGTTGTGGCTTGGGCGCGTTGATTTCGCTGCACAAATTGGCCTGCACTCGAAATGGTCAGGTTCGTCTGCTCAATCCAACTCCGCCGGTTCAACAAATTTTGGAACTGACGCGGATGCATCGAATTTTCGACATCGTTAAACGTTAACATGCTCGCATCGCTTCATGTGCCATCCAGCGCCACCATCGAACTCTCGCTGGCGTGTGACATTGAACAGGTGCGGCCCGTCGCGCATGCGGCCCGCGAATTTCTCGCCACCAAAAATTTGTCCGAGGAAGAATTGATGGCGTGTGAATTGGCGCTGGTCGAGGCGTGCAACAACGCCGTCCTGTACGCGCTTCCTTCCCGGCTGCTGGACCCAATTGAAATTGATTTGAGTTGCGACGATTCTGTCATTGAAATCAACATTCATGATCACACCACCGGATTCGAGTTGCCGCCAATAGCTGAGTTATCCAGCCCGGAGAGTGAGAGTGGTCGGGGAGTTTTCATTATTCAATCGCTCATGGATTATGTGAGCTACGCAACCGGCAGCGGCGAGAATACACTGGTGCTGAGAAAATTCCGCGCTCGTGGGCAGGCTAAAGGCGAAACTATTCCGGTGGCGAAATTCAACGAGCTGAAAAACAAATTGGCCGAAAGTGAACTGATCGTTAACGAGATGGCCGAAGAGCTTAGTTCGTGTTACGAAAGCTTGTCCGCGATTTTCCGCAGCGGCGCTGAACTCGGGAAAACCAATAACCTGCAAAATTTTTCACGCTCTCTATGCGAAGATTTGCTGCAAATTACTTCCGCTGATTGGTTCCTGCTCCGCATCGTCCCCAAAGGCGAAACGACTTTGAGCGTATTGGCTGTATCCTCTCCCGAAGTGCGGCTCAATTCACTTTCCACTGCGGCTGCGGGAACGAAAGTCTCCGCAGAACTGAAGGCGGCTTTTTATCGAAAAGACGTTACCTTCACTGCCGAAACACCGCTGGATCCAAACGACTCATTGCAAGCGATGCCGCCCGCTCAAGTCGGTTTCGTCCACCCCTTTTACTTTGCCGAAACTCTGATTGGAGTTTTGACCCTTGGGAAAACTTCACGCGCGCAGCCATTTACGGCCGCGCAGGTAAATGTCGTCCACACTTTTGCGGACTTTCTTGCCATTCAAATTATCAATGCGCGCCTTCACGAAGAGCAAATCAACCATCGCCTTGTCACTCACGAGCTCGAAATCGCCCAAGGAATTCAGCGCGCACTGCTGCCGAAAAAACTGCCCCGGCTTTGCGGATTTGGGCTGGCGGGCTATTGCGAAAGTGCGCGACATGTGGGCGGAGATTTTTATGACGTGGTTTTGATCAACGATCATTCCGCTCTCTTAATCATTGCGGACGTGATGGGCAAAGGCGTTCCGGCCGCCATGTTCGCGGCGATGCTCCGCAGCATTTTGCGCGGCGCGCCGGAACTGGCGAACCAACCCGCCGCACTCCTTTCTCGGGTGAACCGCTTGCTGTTCGAAGAGCTTTCCAACGTCGATATGTTCATCACCGCGCAACTCGCTTTTGTAGATGTGCAAACGCGCGAGTTGGTCATCGCGAGCGCAGGCCATTGCCCCGCGCTGATTGTTTGTGGCAAAACAACTGAAGCAGTTTCTCCGGAAGGTATGCCGCTCGGCATATTGCAGGAGACACTTTTCACGGAGTTGAGAAAGACGCTCCCCCAAAACTCTCACGTTCTCCTTTACACCGACGGGCTACCCGAAGCGCGCAATTTGGCGGGTCAGTTTTTTGGACAAGAGCGATTGGCAAAATGGTTTTGTGAAAGCGCGGCTTCGGTGAATACCGCTGAGAGATTGAAAGATTCATTGGTTGCCGAGTTAAGTGATTTTCAACAACACGCCGCACCCGGCGACGACCAGACTTTTTTAATTTTGGCTGAGGAAAACTTTTAACCAAAACTTAATATGGCAAGAAAAATCTTAGTTGTTGAGGAAAAACCTTTTATGCTGCGCCTGATTCAGCACCACCTCGAGCGCGCCGGCTTTAAGCTCATTAAAGCCAGGAATTGTCAGGAAGCAATGGACGCCATCGCCCAGCAATCTCCCGAACTGATGGTAATGGACGACTGTAGAAATTCGCCCCCATCGCCGATCCCATTGAACGAGTTGCAAAGTGAATCCACCTCGCCTATTCCCGTGATTCGCATGACCGATGTTCCGCAAGATCGCGACAGTGAAGCGAGCGATGCGGAAGTCGTTTTAACAAAACCGTTCAGCCCGACTCAGTTGGTTGCTGAGGTGAAACGATTGGTGCATGATCCCTAGATCAAATTATGAAACCTGTTTTGCCGCTCTTCATCATGATCGATGCTTGTGGTTGGGAAATCGTCAAAAACGATCCCTTTCTGAACCCAGTCGCGCCTGAACGAAAAAAACTTTCCTCCGTTTTTGGTTACAGTTCAACCTGCGTTCCATCCATTCTGTCTGGGCGCTGGCCGGTCGAACATCGCAACTGGTGCTATTTCGTTTACGACCCTAAGAATTCTCCTTTCCATTTTCTACGGCCATTGCGCTGGTTGCCAAAAGCGTTGACGAGCCGCCGCATTTTTCGCCGCTGGCTGACCAAATTTGTGCGGTGGCAACTCGGTTTTCAAGGTTACTTCGATCTCTACAATATTCCGTTTGAATACATCAGCCTTTACGATTTCAGCGAAAAGAAAAGCCCGCTCAAACCAAAGGGAATGAATTACGGCGGAAACATTTTTGATTTCCTTGAACAAAATAAAATTGAGTATTTCGTCAGCAACCCCGACAAAACCGAGCCGCAAAACCGCGACGATTTGATTGCTGCCATCAAAAGCGAGCGCGTTGATTTTTCTTTTTCATATTGGCCGGGTCTGGACGGATTGCTGCACAGCGTTGGAAATTTATCTCCTGAAATTCCCAAACGGCTGCGCATGTATGAACAATGGGTTGACCGCGTTTTAGCAGCGGCGCGCGGTCATTATGAAGAAGTCAGGCTTTACGTTTTCAGCGATCACGGCATGGCGAACTGCGACGAGTTACTTGATTTGAAATCGAAAATCGACGCGCTCGATGTGCAAATGGAAAAAGATTACGCCGTAGTTTACGA
>JBDSLX010000173.1:0-14191 GCA_039916145.1 Verrucomicrobiota bacterium
TATGGCAAACCTTTTGGTCTTGGATTGCGGACTAATTGACAGTATTCCCTGCACGATTCATTTCTCTGTAATAGCCGTTGACACACAGCCATCTCAACTTATGGTACTAGGCAGTTAAAAATTTGAGGATTTTATGAGCGACACTTACACATTATACAACGAAACGGTCATGGAACATTTCATGAACCCGCGCAACATGGGGGATTTGAAAGATGCCGACGGCGTGGGCGAAGTGGGCGCGGCAGCTTGCGGCGACATCATGAAAATCAGCCTTAAGATCAAGGACGGCAAAATCGAAGACGCGCGGTTCAAGACGTTTGGTTGCGGTTCGGCCATCGCCAGTTCGAGCATGGCAACGGAGTTGATCAAAGGCCGCTCCATTGATGAAGCAATGAATTTCTCCAATCAAGAAGTCGTGGACGCATTGGGCGGATTGCCGCCGGTCAAGATCCATTGCTCAGTTCTCGCAGAAGAGGCGCTCAAAGCCGCGCTGGAAGATTATTTGAAAAAACATCCTGAAGCGGCGGCAAAAGCAGAAGCCGTTTCGGCGTAATCGTGCATTAATATAATCGAACGGCGCTTTTCGGAGCGCCGTTTTTCTTTTTAGCCGGCTCACAAAACCGGCTGGACTTACTCAGATTGAATTTAGAACCTGCCCATGCAGTCACATTCACACCCAGATTTTAAATGAAAAAAAAATTAGTCGCCCTCGCCCTCATAACCTTTTCAAATTTTTCTTTCAGCGCGGAGACGCCGTCTCCGATTGCAGCCAGCACCAATTCACTTTTTCGCAAAGTTGTTTTGGACGCGGATCAAGAAGTCAATGGGCAAGCGGTGGACACATTGATTGATCCGATGGAATTGGCCATCGCAGGGGATGGCCGAGTGTTTTATGCGGAACGAGCGGGTGTCGTTAAAATGTGGGATGCAAAGACGAAGAGGGTTGCGGCAATGGGAAAACTAAATGTATTCACAAATCTCGAAGACGGTTTGCTCGGCATTACGCTCGATCCCAATTTTTTGAAGAACGGTTGGATTTATCTTTATCATTCTCTGCCTGAAACCGGCGCGGACGAAAACGGGCAAAAAGCAGGAACGAATCGCCTTTCGCGTTTCACGCTCAAAAACGAATCGTTGGATTTAACTTCCGAAAAACCGTTGCTCAATGTTCGCACCCAGCGCGAGCAATGCTGTCATGCTGGCGGCTCCCTTTCGTTTGATGCAGAAGGCAACCTCTATTTATCCACGGGCGACAACACGAATCCTTTTGAGTCCGATGGCTATGCGCCCATCGACGAACGTCCCGGTCGCAGCCCGTGGGACGCGCAAAAATCTTCGGCCAATGCCAACGATTTGCGCGGAAAAATTCTTCGCATCCATCCAGAAAAAAATGGAACCCACACAATTCCAAACGGAAATTTATTTAAACCAGGCACACCAAAGACAAGGCCGGAAATCTTCGTCATGGGAAATCGAAATCCGTTCCGCATTTCGGTGGATCCAAAAAATGGTTTTCTTTATTGGGGCGAAGTCGGTCCGGATGCGGGCGTCGCGAATGAATCTCGCGGTCCGGCTGGGTTTGATGAAATCAACCAGGCGCGCACGGCGGGAAATTTCGGCTGGCCTTATTTGATTGGAGACAACAAAAGATATTGGCACTGGGATTTTGCGGCGAAGACAAACACTTTTCAATACGACCCGGCAAAACCAATCAACACCTCGCCAAATAATACGGGAATTCAGGAACTGCCTCCGGCGCAACCATCTTTAATTTATTACCCCAGTGGCGCGTCAACGAAATTTCCCGTCGTGAAAAGCGGCGGACGAACTGCGATGGCCGGGCCTGTTTATTATTTTTCCAAAAAATTAAATTCGCCGCACAAACTTCCAGAGACGTTTGATCACACGCTCTTCATTTACGAATGGTCGCGAAACTGGATCATTGCCGTGCATCTTGGCCAAGACGAAAAAATCCAAAAAATGGAGCCGTTTTGCGCCGAGTTGGATTTCAAACGTCCGATGGACATTGAACTCGGCCCCGATGGATGCCTTTACGTTATCGAGTGGGGAACAGCCTGGGGAAATAACAAAGACACAAAAATTATTCGGCTCGAATACACCGCAAACGAAAAATAATTTTCCAATCAGCGGAGCAAAAGCAAAATTGTCGCGCCTAGAATAATTCGGTACCAACCGAAGGCGATGAAGGTGTGAGTTTGGATAAAGCGCAAAAGCCATTTCACCGCGATAAAAGAAACCACTGCGGCCACGACGGCAGCGAGAAGAACCATTTTCCAATTTTCAACCGGTGTCAGCGGGGAGGGATGATGGAGCGCTTTGAAAATTTTGTAGCCGCCCGCCGCCAGCATCGTGGGAATGCCGACGAGAAAAGAAAACTCTGTCGCGAGGGGACGATTCAAACCGAGAACGAGCGCGATTAAAATCGTTGCGCCAGAACGCGAGGTGCCGGGAAAAATTGCGGCAACCAATTGAGCCAGCCCGACCGCGATGGCGATTTGCCAGGTGATTTCGTCGCGAACGGATTGTCCTTTCACCCAGCGTTCAACCCCCACAAACAAAATGCCGCCAATCAGAAGCGCGAGCGCAACGGGCAGGGGACTTTCAGGAAGTTTGAAATGTTTCTTTTCGAGAATGAATCCACCGACGCCGGTCATAAAAAACGCGACGAAAATTTTGAGCAAATAATCGCGCGTGGCCGGTTCGTTCGCGCGAAAGAAAAATTGTTGGAAACGTTTTTGGAAAAGGGGAATGACGGCGAGTACCGCGCCGCATTGGATGACGACGTTGAAGAGATCGCTTTGTTGAGAGTGTAAAATTTTTTCCGCGAGCAGGAGATGGCCGGTTGACGAAACCGGAATAAATTCAGTTAACCCCTCAATTACTCCCAATAAAATCGCAACGAACCATTCAGACATGCGCCGGTTAGACGATAAAAGAGGAGCGATGACAAGCGCCAAAAGTTTTGGGACGCGAATGCGCCAACTCAGACATTCCACACTGACTCACACGGAGCGTTGGGATTTAGTGGGAAGTGAATCTTTATCGGAGTTGGAGACGGCTATTCTTCTTTCTTTTTTCCGAACAATTTAAAGCCGGGCCGCGCGTCACCTTTTTGCTGTTGGACTTTTAGTTGTCCGAGAATGGAAACCCAACCGATAAATATTTTGTGCCATTGGTTTTCGAGACCGCGGATGACCCCATCGGCCATTTCGCTTAAATAACGAATCGAAGGAGCGCTCGAAATTAGCGCGAGAACTTCTTCTTTGGATGGCGAAGAACATTCCACCGAGGAAAGGATCAGTTCCATCTGTTGAACCAGGACGCTTTTGACCTCGAGAAATTGATTTTCATCTTCACCGCTGAATTTTTTGGAACGCGCAAGGCCGACGAAGTAATTGAATTGCTTGAGGCACTCCAAGTAATTTTCCAACTGCATGATGATCTGGTCGTGGTTATTCTTGCTCATAAATTTAAGCGTTGTAAGCCTGTTGGCCTTTTGGTTTCAGGAAAATGATGGCACCGCCACGTAGTTCACGCGCAGTAATTTTAAAACCGCCGTAGCGGATTACCATTTCAGACAGGGGCAGCGCAGCTTTTCCTGCGTCTCTAAAAATCGTCAGCACAGCCGAACTGATCTCGGCCATGTGGATTTGCGAAAATGAATGTGGCACGGTCGAGGCGAGCACCCGGCCCGCCGCATCGACGGTGAAACTTCCCGAAGGCAGTTTCGTCAGTTTCGGAGCCGGTTTGGAAAAAAGATTTAGGAGGCCCATTTTATAGAAATGTTTTTTAAGGTTTCGTAAAGTTGGTCGGCGGTCACAGTCCGCTTGAAACCAACACAAAGTTCAGTGTCGCCGCGTGAGGCGATGCCCACGTGCCGCTGTAATCCCTGTCCCTGAACTTGTTTCAAATCGCCCGCTTGCAATTTTTCGCCAAGTTCGCGCAATCGCTTTTGCGTTTGGCGTGTCCACGTTGCGACAGGACCAGCATTTTCCAGTCCCCAGGAATCACACGCGATTTTTTCATCAGCGGGAACTGTCATGACAAATTCCACTCCGTCAACCTGGGACAATGCAGACAGGGGCGAACGAGTCAGAAAACTGGTGTCGCAGGCGGCGGATTGCGCGGAAGATTCGTGGCCTTTATTCTCATCAAACCCCTGCGCGAAATCCAGAAGCAGTCCTTGATACGACGAAAAAATTCCGCGCGGATGATCCGGTTCAGCTGGCAGAATTTCGAAGCTGCCATTTTTCCACGACAAAATTTCTTTGAAAGCCGCTTCGCCATTCAGACTCGACGTTGCTCCATCAATCACTTCTCCGTCGAACACCCAAATATTTCCCTGCTCGCCTGGACGGCTGATTCTCAAAACCGACGAACTGTGCGAGAGACATTCGAGTTGGATCAGATCAACCAGATTCTTACTTTGAATTCCGCGAAAGCCGCCTTCCAGTTGTCGGCCAAGCAAGGATTCCACGCAGTCGCGAAACATATTTATTTCCTCCGAGGTGCGCGGTTTTTCCCAAAACAGGTCGATGCCCATTGCGTAAGCACGCGTGCGGAATTGCTCATCGGCGACCGCGGTCATGATCACAATTCTCAGTTGAGGAAATTTGCGACGAACAATGGAGAGCACCTGTAAGCCATCCATTTTTGGCATGCGCAGGTCGGAAATGAGCATGGCGAATGACTCAGATTCGAGCAGCGCGATCGCGCGTGCGCCAGAATTGGACGTATGAACTTCAGGCTTACTTGGAAGATCGACGAGCAAATCCCGATACATATCGAGAAGATCATCCTCGTCATCCAAGAGTAATATTTTGTGGCGAGTGGCCATAGAGTGAATTTTGGGGTTAAGAAATTTGGCGCAAAAAATGCGAGGGCACTAGAGCGAATGAAAAAGCAATCAACAATAAAAACCGTGACTGACCGAAATAATTAAAGGTTAAAATCATGCTTGGCTCACTCAAAAAATTGTTTTTTAAAGACATTGGCGAAGACTTAGCTACTTCCATTCCAGAGCCTGCAGCAATTGCTCCAGGCGCTGAATGGTCAACGGTTTCCGGCAAACCTTCGCTTGGCGTATTTACCACTGAAGGCTCGCCCCCCGCTACCTTTGCCAGCCACAACGCAACTTCTCCCGATTGGGTTGTTCTGCCGCTAAAAAGTATTTTTGCGCGTTTGCCTAATTCCCTGGCTTCAGTTGTCCAATCCCAGGGCAACGGATTTGTTTCTTTGGCAGCAAAGAGAATCCTTCAGGAATTGCCCAAAGGCTCGGTAAAAATTCCTTTCGGCGAACTGCGCCAGGCCGTGCCGCCGGGAACTTTTTCCGATAATGTTCGTCACGACCAAATGCTGGTCGAACTGCCGCTCAATGAAATTTTAATGCGGCTGCATCCCTCAATGTTGTCCCGGCGCGCAAACCAAAAACAAATTCACATTGCGCCGGAAATTACAAATGTGTTCGGGCCGCACGGAGAAGGAATGGCCCTCAGCACCCCACCTGTCAATGTGCCAAAGCCAGTGATGGTGCCACCGCTCAAACATGTGGCCTCCGGTGACACGTCAATCTCGATGCGGAATTTTCCGAAGCCAACACCGGTTCTCTCCACTACGGCGGCTCCAATTGCAGTGGCTTTTCCGGCGCTGCGCATTGTGGAAAATGAATCCCAGAGTGAACAGAGCGATACGGTGAGAGTAGCGTTGGCGCTTCTTTGCGAAAGCTGGCCAGAAATGGTTCGCGTGGAAATTCGTGAATTGAATTTGCTAAATAAGTCAGTCGCCTTGCCGCTGGACAAACTGGAACAGGCGCTCAAAGCAGGAAAAATTATTTTCACCTGGAAACAGATTTGTAATTGGATGCAGCCAAAGGTTGAAAATCCATCGGGCGCGGAAGACATGCCGGTGGAATTGCCGTTGAAAATTGTTGCGCCGCTGTTCATGGCGAAACACAGGCCGAAAATTCAAAAAATAATTTCAGTGGTCGAACTGCCAGATTTATTCACCGGAAAAATTGGCACTTCAGCACCGCATCCCAGCGAAACCATTGTGCACCCAGCCCCCATTGTGCTCGCCGCGCCAGCCCCCTTGGTAATGGTCGCCGAGACTCTGCCCATTCCGGTCGTTTCGACGCCACCAATCCATTTTGAACCCATGGCGCCGTCCAACGGAATCAAATTGGCCATCACGTCCGAAACTTTTGCACCTGAAATAAAACCTAACATCCTGGGCGAAATGTTCGGCCAGCCCGCCAAACAGGATTGGTCACCAAAGGAAGTGGTGGAGAATCTCGCGGCCCTTCCCGGCATTGCCGGAGTTTTTGTGGCCATGCAGGACGGCTTGCTCGTGGCCGCGAAATTGCCGACACATCTGAAAGCCGACACTGTCGCGGCGTTTCTTCCGCAAATTTTTGGGCGAATGAACCAATACACCAGAGAACTTCAAATCGGTTCGCTCTCGAGTTTGAGTTTCGTCGCCGAGAATGTTTCATGGCAGATCGTTAAGTGCGGCACGGTTTATCTCGGGGCGCTCGGCCAACCCGGCGAAAATCTGCCAGGTTCCAAACTCAATTCAATCGCGGCTGAAGTCGGCCGGCAAATTCAATAAAAGGAAAAAGCTATGGCAATCATCAATCAAGCAACTAAAGAACTACAGGTTAAAATCGTTTATTACGGCCCCGGCAAAGGCGGCAAAACCACGAACCTCGAACAGGTGCATGGCAACGTCCAGAACGTTGCGGAAAAAGGCAAACTTGTTTCGCTGGCGACGAGTTCCGACCGCACTTTGTTTTTCGATTTTCTGCCGATCGAGGCAATGTCGATCAAAGGGTTCAAAACCAAGTTCCAACTTTATACCGTGCCGGGCCAGGTGATTTACAACACCACGCGTCAACTCGTTTTGCGCGGCGTGGATGGAATTGTTTTCGTGGCTGATTCGCAATACGACAAAATGGCGGAGAACGTGGAAAGCTTTCACAACCTCGAAGAAAATTTGAAAGCGTTGAAGCTAAACCTCGGCGACATTCCCTACGTTCTTCAATACAATAAACGCGACTTGCCGAATGTTGCTCCTGTTGAATACATGGATTTCCTCCTGAATAACCGCGACGTGCAAGTCCCGTCATTCGGCTCGTCGGCGACAAAATGCGAAGGGGTTTTCGACACGCTCAACATGATTACGCGACTTTTACTCAACAAATTTATTCACGAAGGAACTCGCAAGGTAGCCTGATATGTTAAGCCTCCCTCCATTGATTGAGGAGGACGTCCAGTGCATGGAATCGGCGTTGGACGAATTGCTCCAGAAAAGCGAAGCGACCGCCGCGTTGCTCATCGACAAAGGCGGGCCGCTCATCAGCGAGCGCGGAACCGTCGAAGGATTTGACACCACGACGATGGCAGCTTTAGCAGCGGGATCTTTTGCAGCGAATGAAGCCATCGCTGGTTTAGTCGGCGAATCCAACTTCAGCAGCATTTATCAACAGGGTGACCACCACAGTTTACTCGTTGGAAATGTCGGCGGGAATTTATTGCTCATCGTCATCTTCAAAGCGGCAACGAGCGTCGGCGTAGTGAAATATTATGCCGCATCGACGGTTCAAATTGTCGCCTGCCAGTTGGAAAAAGCCCGTGCGCGCACGCCGGATGAGAGCGTCGATTTAGTTTCGTTGAATTTGTCCAACACGGCTGAACTCTTTAAAAAGAAGGCTTAGAGCCTGTTTGAAAACCGCTTCAAAACTCGTAGCAGCCGAGGTGACGAGGCTCAAATATTTCAGTTCTCCTCGGCATGGATGCCAAAAAATTAGAGCCTCGTCACCTCGGCTGCTACTTTTTAAACAGGCTCTTAGGTAAATCCTCGCACCGCTTTTCAGTTGCGAGCCAAATCTTTTACGGCAAACGTCTTGGTGCGATGCGCACAAATTCACAAACAAAAAACAAAGCAGATTTGCCTTTTGTTTATTTGAACGTCGCCACCACTGCGGATGGGAAAATTGCGCCGGCCAATCGTCACTTCGAAGCGTTCAGCACCAAACGCGACCACGACCTTTTGCTCAAACTGCGATCCAGTGCAGACGCGGTGATGACCGGCGCGCGCACCGTTGACGCGACCCCCATCAACCTGGGGCCGGGTGGGAAAAAATTCCGCCAAATGCGCGTGAAAAATGGTTTGTCTGAATACAATTTGCGCGTGGTCGTCAGCGGCTCAGCTTCCATCGATCCGAATGCAGAAATTTTCAAACATAAATTTTCGCCCGTAATTATTTTGGCCACGGAGCGAGCCAGCCAAAAAAGAATCGAGCGATTGCGAAAACTCGGAGCGGTAGTGGCGATCTTCGGCAAAAACGATTTGGATTTCCCAAAAGCACTGAGATGGCTCAGGCAAAAGTGGGGCGTGAAACGGTTGCTTTGCGAAGGCGGCGGAGAAATCAATGCCGCTCTGTTTCGCGCCAGTTTGGTGAATGAAGTTTATCAAACGCTTTGTCCGGTGATTTTTGGCGGACGCGCCGCACCAACTTTAGCCGATGGCGAAGGAATTGAAAAATTAAGCGACGCAGTTCATTTGCAAATTAAATCCATGAAACGTCACGGCGACGAGTTGTATCTGGTTTGGGATGTGTTGACTGGTAACAGATGAAGGTTGACCGCGGGGGAAAGACAGGAACGCCGCGACTTACTTGCAAACCAGAACGGCTCGCAAGCATTTGGTCAGGAGCAATTTCTACTAGTGTTTGGGAGAGCGTGCTCCTCCAACTCCGAACAACATGGCCGGACCGACCAATGGCCCCCACAGCACAGTGTAGGTGCGAAACGCTCCATGCACCGTCGTCTTCCCTGTCTCTCCAATCAACTCGACGGGAATGGTAAAGTCCTCACCGGCTCGTCCAAAGAGTTCGATACTCCCGGTCAACCGCTCTGCACGGCTTGAGAGAAACGGTGCGTCACGTCCGTGGCGTGCCAGGTCACCACAATCCGGCTTACTACCCCTGACCAACCATGCCGCTGCGTCTCCAGAAACTGTGGATAGCCGCAGGCTGCGGCTTGGTTCAATGGGCGGATGAAACAGAACCAACCAACAATTCTGACGGCGCAAGCGAAATGCGACATAATGGGCGCCATCTGAATCAATGCCCGAACAAGTAACGCTCATCTTCAGCGATGTCCCGAGTGGTATCTGCTCTCCATTGCCCTTCAGGTTTATGGCACTGCCGTAAAAGTCACGGACCGTCGAGCAACCCGCACATGCGGCAAAAATGAATGCAAGAAGAATGTAATTTGATAAACGCATTAGATACGACCCGCTGTTCTGTTCGTATATCGGTTAATATGCGCCGCGATTTTCATTTGTCCGGTTGATAAAAGCCGATTTGCGAATTTCTGTGAAGGATTATTCAATCGAATGTTGAATTAATAGTTCTGAAAGTCTGAACGGAAAACTTAAAATTCAAAACTGCTTTTCCCGAATTGGAGTTTGACGGAGCTATCGACCTTAAATAGGTTCTCCCACTCGCTTTTTGGCGAAATTCAACATTCGCGCGAACGACACCGGTTTTCGCGCGCTCAACACGATTAGGAAAGGTTTGTTTGTGATTGTATCTGTAGAAAATTTGGCCCCATGCAAAAAATTGGTGCGGGTGGAAGTCGAAGCGCAAAAGGTCAACGACGCCTTCGAGGAAATGACAAAAAGTTTTCAGCGTGAAGCGAAGTTGCCCGGTTTTCGTCCGGGCAAAGCGCCCAAGGCGATGGTTGAAAAGCGTTACGAGACCGACATTCAAGACGAGGTCAAAAAGAAAATGATCCCGGATGCGTATCGCGCCGCGATCAAAGAACAAAAAATCGATGTCGTCGGTTATCCTGACATTGAGGAAATTCAATTTGGAAAAAATCAGTCGCTGCAATTCGCCGCGACCATCGAGACTGCGCCAGAGTTTGAGATGCCCGATTACAAAGGTCTTCCCGCCAAACGTGAAAAAGGCGACGTGTCGGAAGAGGATGTGCAGAAGGCGATAGATCTTTTGCGCGAGCGGCAGACGAATTTTCAAACCGTCGCGAGGGAACTCAAGGAAGGCGATGTTGCGGTCGTGAATTACACCGGCACTTGTGAGGGAAAGCCGCTCACTGAAATTGCGCCGACCGCGAAAGGTTTGACCGAGCAAACGAATTTCTGGGTCAACATCGATAAAAATTCGTTCATTCTCGGTTTCGCCGAGCAACTCATCGGCGCGAAAGCAGGCGACAAACGAACGGTGACGGTTGATTTCCCCGCTGATTTTGTGACGCCGCAATTGCAAGGCAAGAAGGGCATTTACGAAGTTGAAGTCGTGGAAGTGAAGGAAAAACTTTTGCCGGAATTGAACGATGAGTTTGCGAAATCTTATGGCGCGGAAAATTTGGAAAAACTTCGCGAAGGCGTTCGCACCGATTTGGCGAATGAACTCAAATACAAACAGGAGCGGAGTGTTCGCGAACAGATCGTGAAAGGATTATTGGAGCGCGTGAAGTGCGAGTTGCCGGAATCCACGGTTGTCCAGGAAACACGCAACATCGTTTACAACATTGTCAGCGAAAACCAAAAGCGCGGCATCTCGAAAGAAACCATCGACCAGCAAAAGAACGAGATTTTCAACTCAGCGAGCGCGACGGCCAAAGAACGCGTGAAGGCTTCATTCCTATTCCAGAAGATTGCGGAGAAGGAAGCAATCAAGGTTGAGCAAAATGACGTTTTGCAACGCATTCAACAATTGGCCGCGAATTATCAAATGCCACCGGACAAGTTCGTCAAAGAATTGCAGAAACGAAATGGCGTGCCGGAAATCGTCGAACAGCTTCAGAGTGAAAAGGTGATCGATTTCCTCGTGCAAAACGCGAAGGTTGAGGAAGTTGAGCCGGAGCAAAAAACGGCTTAAGACCACAATTTAGAAAAGCGCGAAAGAATTTATTCTTTCGCGCTATTTTTTCTTTGTTCGGGTTTGCCTTATTTTCTTCTCCCTTGTTCGACCGAACCATCGGCGTAACAAATGTGATGGTGGAACAGGCATCGGACAAAAACGGTCGTGGGCGATTCTCCATTGATGCCGGGTGAAACCATTTCGTAAGAAATTTTTTGTGGATCAAAGTTCGACCAGCTATGCGTCAGCACTTTCGTTTTGGAGAGGGGACATACCAAAACTTTTGGACTGCCTATCTCCTCCTTCATTGCCATGAAATCCATCGGGAAAATATCCTTATGGTCGCCGGCGTAAAGTCGGGCAGACAGCCCGATTTGTTTGAGGTTATTGACGCACGTGATCGACTGTGCCCGCTCTTTGGCGTGGGCCAGCGCGGGCAGCATCATTCCGGCAAGAATAAAAGTAGTCAGAATACTCACGTAACCCATCACGAATCCGGCAATGGCAAAACCGGTTCCACTAAAAATTTCAGGGGATTTCCGGGCGCGATTGTAGGAAATGTGGCCCATAATGATCGCTGGAATACCCGTCAGAAGTCCGAAGCAGCTCAGCGATAAGATACCGAGCACCATGCTCGCAATCGCCAACCCGGATTTTGGTTTTTCTTCGTTCATTTTAATTTGGAGTGTTTTTGTTGCCGCAGTTCTCGTTGAAAGCATTCAAAATGCAAAGCCCTTTCTAACTTTAGCAAAATTCAAGTTGACCAGCGCGAACGCAAAACAGATAACCTCTCACAGTCAATCAACCAAACATCCAAAGAAACAAAATGAACGGCGCTGAAAATGTTTATCCCCCACCCCAGCCGAAAACACCGGGCATCGCCATCGCGAGTCTGGTTTGCGGCATTCTCGGTTTTGTTTGCTTTGGTCCGCTGGGAAGTATTCCGGCGATTATTTGCGGGCACATTGCTAAAACGCGAATCAAAGCCTCCGGTGGTTTTCTGACAGGCGATGGATTGGCGTTAGCGGGATTGATCATGGGTTATGTCGGTCTGGGTTTGTTTGTCGTTATTTTCCCGCTGATGATGGCAATCGCCATTCCGAATTTTGTTAAAGCCCGAACAACCGCCCAAAAGAACGCCTGCATTAATAATCTGAGACAAATCGATGGAGCCAAACAACAATGGGCGTTGGAGAATAAAAAGGAGAGTCTGGATACGCCGATGCCAAACGATTTGGATTCCTACCTCCCGTCTCCATTCAACAAGATGAATTGTCCCGCAGGCGGTCGCTACACAATCAATGTCGTGTCTGAAGATCCACAGTGCTCCATTCCCGATCATCAATTGTTACCGCGCTAAAGTAGGAAATGGCGGCGGCTACTGCGTTCGCCCGAATTTTTTTTCCAGTTCGCGATAATTCATTTCGATGAGCGTCGGGCGGCCATGTGGACAGGTGTAAGGCATAGTGCAATGGCGCAAATCCTCCACGAGATTTTCCAATTCGAGACGGGCCAAAAGATCGTTGGCTTTCACCGCGTGGCGGCAAACGGTTTTCACAATCGTGTGTTCGCCGAGACGCAATGAGTTGACGCTTTGCCCGGCGGCTTTCAGTTCGTCGATAAGTTCAAAAATAAAACGGCGCGGTTCGGGAACTTTGACGAATGGTGGCAAGGCATCGAGGAGAAAAGTGCGTTCGCCAAATTCGCTTAGGCCAACTCCGAGTCTAGTGAGCGAGGGCAATTGTTGTCGGAGAAAATTTCCATCTTTCGCCGATAGCTCGACCGTTTCAGGCAAAAGTAAACGTTGCGACATGGCATTTCCGTGCTCTTCCAATCGTCGCATCATTTGCTCGAACAAAATCCGTTCGTGCGCGGCGTGTTGGTCGAGCAAAACCAAACCGCGATCAGATTCGAGCACGACGTAAAGTTTTCCAATCACGCCAATCAATCGCAACGGAATGCGTAGCAATGGAACAGGATCGGAGGGAGTTTTTAATTCTGAGTTTTGAGTTTTGAGTTGAGACGAATCAGCAACACTCGCAATTGGCTCAGGCATTGGCCAGTTCGGCAGCGGTTTCGAAAGTTTTGGAAAATCCGGCAGATCTTTTGTTTGCGGCGCTGGTTCTGATTTCGGCTGAGCAATCCATTCCAGAACCGGCGCAACTGCGCTTGTTTCCGCTCTCTGCGAACTCTGTATCTCTGTGGTGATCTGTTTTGGTTTTTCCGGCCCAGCGTGGAATTTCAGAAGCGTTTCGCGGATGGCTTGCGCCACCAAATGGCGCACGGATCGTTCGCGATGAAATTTCACTTCGCGCTTGGCTGGGTGAATATTCACGTCCACTTCCGCAGGATCGATTTCCAGAAACAAGCAGCAGACGGGGTAGCGGCCTTTCATCAATGCCGTGTGATAACCTTCGAGCAATGCGAAATTGAGTCCGCGATTTTCAACCGGGCGACGATTGACAAACACGTATTGATCTTCGCGGGTGGAACGGGAAACTCCGGGCGCGCCGATGAAACCCCAGAGATGAAATTTCGAATTACAAATTTCGAGTGGCGAATTTTCTTCGTCGGCACTATTCGTCTCCGGCAATTCGCTTGAAAAATCGACGGTCAATAATTTTAATTCTGCACCGAGTAAAGTTCGTATGCGTTCGCGCAATGCGGCGGTTCGCGATTCACGATTGTCTTCAACTTTCGCGGCAGGCAATTGCCAGACCACACGCGTATCTTTCAAAAAAGTGAACGCGACTTCTGGATAAGCGAGAGCGGCGAGCGTGAGATAATGTTGGATGTGCGCAAATTCCGTTTCTTCACTGCGTAAAAATTTTCTGCGCGCGGGCAAATTGAAAAATAATTGGCGCACTTCAACGCTCGTCCCCGTCGCAGCGCCAGCGGCTTTTACTTCGATGATTTTCCCGCCATTGATGATGATCTGCGTTCCGTCGGATTCGCTGTCGCGTTCGCGAGTGGTGAGAATGAATCGGCTGACGCTCGCGATGCTGGGCAACGCTTCGCCCCGAAAACCCATTGTGGCAATCGCGCTCAAATCTTCGGCGCGTTTGATTTTGCTCGTCGCGTGCCGTTCAAGACAAAGCAACGCATCGTCTTTGCTCATGCCAAAACCGTTGTCGGTCACACGAATCAGGCTGCGTCCGCCGGCTTGAATTTCCACGCTGATGCGAGTCGCATTGGCATCGAGCGCATTTTCCACCAACTCTTTCACCACGCTGGCAGGCCGCTCCACCACTTCGCCGGCAGCGATTTGGTTTGCGACTTGTTCGG
>JBDSLX010000174.1:0-7810 GCA_039916145.1 Verrucomicrobiota bacterium
GCAACACTGCTTCGTCGGATGAATTGGTTGTTGCGTTGGTGGACGCACTTTGTTCTTCGACCTTTTTTAAAACTGAATCCGCCCCTTGAAATTCGGCGGCAAAAATCATCGATGGAGCCAGAAAAACTATGAGGGCTATGGGCCAATTATTTTTTGAGGCACGGAGACAGTAGGAAGAGTTTTTCATAAGAAAAATTTTGTGACTTATTGTGAATTACTCATTTTCATGCTTTGCGGACAGGAAAATCGCGACCAAACCGCGCAGCTTCAATTCCGGCGAAACTTTGTTCACGCACTCCATTTCAGCAATTCGTTTCGGCGCGATTGGCAGCGGATCGACCGTCATGCGCAAATGCCTTCTGACCGTCGAAAGAAGATACCCCTGGCGAAAAGACTTTCGCGCTGTCCGCTTTGCTGCCAACACAAAAGACTTTTCACCAGCCCGATATTAGAGCGACCAAAACAGCGTTTCCGTTCTCCGCGAAGAAGACATGGCTCTCCGAACGGAAACGCTGCTTTCGTCGCAGTGCTTTTATTTTGATGCACGCCTTTGCAAATATCGGCTGGCAATCTCTGGAGACACGCACTAGAACTTTCCGACCTCAACTATTTTAAAAGGGAAATTATGAACCGCATCTATCAAGGCCGCGTGACGAAAGTGGAAATCCCCGGCGGCAAGGATGAACAAGGCAATCTTCTCGACCTCGACGTCTTGTGGCAACACCACGAATTGTTTCAGGACGCGGTGAATTATTATCTTGTCTGCCTATTGTCTCTCGCCACCGACCCGGAAAGTGAAATGGCAAAACTTTGTGGACGAATTACAAAGGATGGCAGTGAGACTTATATTTGGGGTCCATTCCGCAAGCGAGGCGTAACGCGGCAAGGGATGCAGAAATCCGTCGCGCAGTTTCTAACCCCAGGAAACGACACTCCCACGTTTGAACAAGCAGCGGCAGCAGTTCTGGCGGGTAACACAATAGCGGCAACAACTGAAGGACGTGCCGCGCTTGCGGCAGGGCTTCGACAACTGCTCTCTAAATGCACCGGCGGCAGCGGTTGTCGCAATGCAGCGCCAGAATTCTTGCCTCGGTTCTGCAAGCCAGACTTCGGGGGAAACTATGTCGAGGATAAAGCTGCCATCGCGCGCCAGGCAGACAAACTTCGCCTTCCATTTGTTTTGCACGATCCAGTAACGCGCCCAGATTCCACAAGTTTAGATTCGTTCCATGTCCATTCGATTGCATTGCCAAATCCCAAAAAACCAGAATTCAAAGAAGCAGAAGCCATTGGCAAGTTGCGCGAAATGATTTCTGCCTGGCGTCATCGCCAGCCTGATTCAGCCGCCGACTGGACTCGGCTCGAAGGAAAAATCACCAAGCTGCCAGAGAGTGTTGTCATTCCTGGCTACGCATCAGCGAGTGCGAAGGGCATTATTAAATTTCGTCTTTATGCCATGTTCTTTTTTCGTTACGTCGAGCAATCCGACTTCACATTTCAACTTCTCCGTTCTACGACGCCCGCGCCGAAAGCCGGTGAAAAACCACCCGCCGAAGAAAGCAACCGCACTGAATCTGCTGGCGATCCCATTCGGCTTGCTCGCGGCACACGCGGTTATGTCTTTCGTGCGTTCACCAGCTTGCCGTGTTGGGGTGGAAATGAATCTGGCAAACTTCGTTGGGAAAAGTTCGACGTGGCTGCTTTTGAAGAAGCCCTCAAAGCGTTGCACCAAGTTGAGGAAAAAGGGAAAGAGCGGAAGAAAGAACTTGAGCGAATGAAAAACCGATGGGAGTACCAGCGGCAAGCTGATTTTGAAAAGAAGACCCCAATTGCAAAAAAATGGAAATCAGAAGGACGCACGGAGGAGGATTCACGCCCGCCTGTTCTTGCCGGTGACGAACGCATCGCACGGTTGGAGCATCTAGTAGATGTGGAACTCCGCGCCGAATACGAAATGAGCGAAGGCGTGGAGGTCAAATACGGTTTGCAGCAGCGAACGATTCGCGGATTTCGCGAGCTACAAAAAATTTGGATCAAGGAACTCGATTCCGCAGAAATTTACAGCGATGAAGCCCGTGAACGCTTAATGGCGAAGCTTCGCGAGTATCAAAAGGACAATTCTCAAATCGTCGGCAGCGTCCGGCTCTTTACTGAACTTCTGAAAGAGCCGAATTGGATTATCTGGCGCGAACCAACAACCGCCCAGAAAGAAGAATGGCGTAAGAAAGCTAAACTGCCGGATGACGCCGCATTTACCAACGATCCGTTGCAAGCCCTGACAGACGAGCGCGAGTTGAAGGCGGAAATTAGCCGTCTGGCTGAACCCATTCGACTGACACCAGCCGACCCGCAACATTCTCGACGACAATTTTATTTCTCGGATGCTGCTAACTTCACCGAACGAGGAGAGTACCGGCACGAACCAAACCAACGCTCCGTCACTGTCCCAGTCGCAATGCGTGAGAATGGAGTCTTTCGTCAAACTCCTGTGCGGCTTTGTTATTCCGCACCCCGCTTGCTTCGCGAAGGATTACGCGCAGACGAAAAAGAAAATCTCGGCGCTATGCCGTGGCTTCAGCCGATGATGGCTGCTCTCGGCTTGCCCGAACCGATGCCGCAGGATTTTCGAGATTGTCCCGTCGCACTCATGCCTGATTTTGCGGCATCAGGCGAAAAACGAATCTTACTGAACTTCCCGCTTACACTCGAAACTGATGCGCTGGTTAAACAACTCGGCAAAGCGGCGCGTTGGGACAATTATCAATTCGGCGGTGCCGACGGTGAATCTTATTGGCTGCGCTGGCCATCCACTTGGGCTGCGAAAGCCAAATCCAAACCGTGGTGGGAAAGTGGTGAATCATTCCGCTGCCTGTCAGTAGACCTGGGACAACGCGATGCAGGTGCATTTGCCGTATTGGAAGCCAGCGCAGGCAACGCACCGAAACCACAAAGCCGCAAGCTCGGTGAAGCGGGCGGCAAAACTTGGTGGTCAACAGTCCGGGCAATCGGAATGTTGCGACTGCCGGGCGAAGATGCGCAGGTGTTGCGCGACGGTAGATTGCAGGAAGAATTTTCCGGGGAACGCGGGCGACTTGCCACGGCAGACGAATGGAATGAAGCCCGCGAGATTTGCGAGAAGCTAATTGGGGACACGAAAATTCTTGGGGATGATCCAAAGCGATATTCATTTCCCGAACTCAATGACCAACTCCTTTTTGTGTTGCGTCGTGCCCAAGGACGGCTCGCCCGGTTACAAAGCTGGAGTTGCATTGCTGCCGATGAAAAGCGACGAGCCAGCATTGCCGAGCAAATCCGTGAAGCCGACGACGACCCGCTTGAACTCAAACCATTGGAGAAAAAACAGGCGTGGGAATTGATTGCTGCAAAACTCATTGTCGAGTTGGAGAAAGATCGCGCCGCCATCCAACGTGAACTCGTTCGCATTGCCGACCGGATTCAACCGTTACGTGGCCGACGTTGGGAATGGGTGCTGCGTCCCAATGACTCAAAAAACTATTTTCTCCGCCAAACCAATCGCGGCACAGATGATCGCAAAAAGCTTCTCGCTGGTCAGCGCGGACTTTCAATTGAGCGCATTGAACAACTTGAAAGTCTCCGACAGCGTTGCCAATCATTGAACCGGGCTTTGCAGCATAAACCGGGAGAGAAGTCCATTCACGGAAAGCAGCGACGCGGCGAGGAATTGCCAGACCCTTGCCCCGAACTACTCGACAGGCTTGAAAAATTAAAAGATCAGCGGGTTAATCAGACTGCGCATCTGATTCTCGCCCAAGCTCTCGGTGTCCGCTTACGTTCTCACAAGCAAAGTGCCAACATCCGCGAGCATCACGATATCCATGGTGAGTATGAAAAGTTCCGGGAGCCAGTGGATTTTCTTGTTTTGGAAAATCTCGACCGTTACCTCGCCAGTCAAGGCCGCAGTCGTGGCGAAAATTCGCGCCTGATGAAATGGTGTCATCGTGCAATCCTCGGCAAACTTAAACAACTCTGCGAGCAACCATACGGCCTGCGCGTGATTGAAACTCCGGCAGCTTACTCATCACGTTTCTGCTCGCTTACCAGCGTCGCCGGATTCCGTGCCGTCGAACTTACGCCAGAGGATGCAACAGAGTTTCGGTGGAAGAAACATATTGAACGCCTTGCCGACCCTGAACGCGCCAAAAAGTTAAGCAAGGACGAACGCGAAGAAAGTCAGCGCGTGAAAGCTCTTTTCGATGCTCTTGAAAAGCTAAATACCGAATTGCTAAAGAACCGCCCCGCACGTCCGAAGTGGCTCACGCTTCTTGCACCTGTAGCGGGCGGGCCAATTTTTATTCCGATGCGCGGCAATCCACAACAAGCCGACATCAACGCTGCCATCAATCTCGGACTCCGCGCGATTGCTGCGCCGGAGAATGGAGAAATTCATGTGCGACTCCGCAGCAAACGTGAAGGTGATAAATTCTTTGTCCGGGCGGAAAACCTTCGAGAAAAAGCCCGTTGGAAAACGGATAAACACGAAATCAAACCGACAAAGGGAGAATCGCTCGCCGGTTTGTTAACTGAAAATTATCCAAACTTCTTTGCTGACATTTGTTCGGTCGCGAACTTTGACCAAGCTGAAGTTTCTGGAATGAAGGGATTCGCCAGCGGACGCGGTCTATGGGGTACAATTAACCAGCACGACTGGCAGCGAGTGGAAGAAATCAATCGCGCCCGAATTTGTAAATTCAAGCGCGGTGACGACAACGTTCCTATGTGATTCCCATGAGCGAAGCACCCATCCAAGCCAGCGACGGTCTTGAATCTCAGTCCACCATTGGAATGACTCGGCGGCGAATATGCCTTTTATTGAAGCGACGTTCCAACAGGTTGCCAACGAGGGTTTCCTGCTGTTACATTGCGAGCCATGAGTTACGTCGATGTCATCGTGCGCTGGCGGAAATTGCCAGCCGAAGAACAGCAGCGTTTGCGCTGGCTGGCGATTCCACAACAGGTCGCCGACAGCATGGCGTTCGAGGGCGAGCCGGTTGATCTCACATGGCTGACGAACCTCCATCCCAAAACGCCTCCACTCGCTGGATCGAAACCAGCCAGGGAATCCTCAGTTACTCACAGTTAGCGCCGTTGCTCGCCGAACGCGTCTTGCGCGTTCAGGAACAAGTCGAAGCCGGATTCTATCATGCGGATGATTTCGACGAAATTCTCGCGTGCAAACTGCATCGCGATTTTTGCGGTGATCTTGTCCCCGATTGGTCTGGGAAATGGCGCACCATGGAAGTCCGGGTTGGAACCCATGAACCGCCGTTGCCGCACCTGGTTCCAATGCAAATGCGGGAATACGTTCTCGACTTGCAAGGGCGCCTCGCCAGTGCAACGTCGCCCGAACACCTGCCTGAAATGCTGGCCTTTGCTGAAGGACGTCTCCTTTCAATCCATCCTTTTGCCGATTTCAATGGGCGACTGGCACGGCTTTGGTTGTGGGAATTGATGCGGCGGTTGCAGCTTCCTCCAGTTGAATTGGTTTCTCTCAATCCGTCGCTAACGCGGAAATATCTGGAATCTCTCCGGTGCGCCGATAGAAACGATTACAACTCGCTCGCGGAACTTTGGAAGGAACGGCTCCTTCGCGCGGGCGACTCTTAAACAAAAAAACATTATGAGTGACGCTGGACTTCAAACCCAGGGAGGATTGGAAACGCAACCCGTCATGCCGGTGCGACGGCTCAACAATTACGTCTATTGCCCGCGTCTGTTTTATTTCCAGTGGGTCGAAAATATTTTTCAGGAAAGCGCGGACACGGTTGCCGGTTCGCTCACTCATCGAAACGTGGATGCGCCGTCGCGCCTCGATGAAGACAAAGCCAAAGCTCTCTCTGAGAATCTTCCCGAAGGCGCAAAGCTTCGCAGCTTGCGGTTGGAAAGCGAAACGCTCGGACTGGTCGGCGTGATGGATTTGGTGGAAGGCGGGACGGACGGAGCGCAGATTGTTGATTACAAAAAAGGGTCGGCACGTCGCAACAGTGAAGGCGAACGTGAAGCGCGCGAACCGGAGTCGATTCAAGTCGGCGCGTACGCCCTACTCTTGCAGGAACACGGTGTGAAAGTTTCCGGCGCGGTGATTTATTACGCCGCCGACAAGCGACGAGTTCCCGTTGAAATCAATGAAGATTTGCTCGCCAAAACCAAACAGGCCATCACTGATGCAAAATCATTGGCTGCTTCCGGTCATTGTCCGCCGCCGCTGAAAAATGATCCGCGTTGTCTCGGTTGTTCCGCTTACCCGGTTTGTCTCCCAAACGAAACGCATTGGTGGGCGAAAGCCAAAAAAACAGCGGACGCCGATCCTCAACTTCACTTTGGTTTTTCAACATTCAACACGCCGAGTGAAGACGCGGTTCGTGACCGCATCATGCAGGCACTGGAGTTCACCGCTGAATCCGGCAGAGAACCACCGACATTACAACCACCTCGACCGGGCGGCGATGACAGTGAAGTGCTGGTCGTGCAAACACCCGGCGCGCAAATCGGACAACGTGGAGATCAATTGGTCGTGAGCGTCAAAGGCGAGGAGGCGCGGAAAATTCCCGGCCAACAAGTGCGCGCGATTTATTGTTACGGCGCGGTGCAAATCACGGCGCAAGCAGTTGAGACGTGTCTCGATCTCGGCATTGATGTTTCTTATTTTTCGCCAGCGGGACGTTTTATCGGTTTGTTGCGCGGTCTCCCGGCCAGTGGTGTGGACGCGCGGCGCGGACAATATCGCCTGTTTGAATTGCCTGGGGTGCGATTGCAACTCGCCAAAGAAATCATTCGAGCAAAAATTCATAATCAGCGCGTGATGCTGATGCGTAATGGCGACGTGCCGGATCGCGTGTTGAAATTGATGGCGCATTTCCGCGACGCGACGGAATGCGCGCGAGACTTGACGGAGTTAATGGGCATGGAAGGCAGCGCCGCCGCACTCTACTTCGAGCAATTTGAATCAATGCTCAAGCAGCGCGACGATTGGAAATTCGATTGGCGCGGGAGAAATCGCCGTCCGCCACGCGATCCGGTAAATGCGTTGCTCTCGCTCGGCTATTCGATGCTCGCGAAAGAACTGACAGGCGTTTGTCACGCCGTCGGACTTGATCCATTTCTCGGATTCATGCACCAGCCGCGCTACGGTCGCCCTGCCCTTGCGCTGGATTTGATGGAAGAGTTTCGTCCCTTGATTGCCGACAGCGTCGCGATCAGTTTGATCAATCGCACTGAGCTTGGCCCGGAAGATTTTATCCGCAGCGCGAACGGAACATTTCTCAATGACCGGGGTCGAAAAGCGTTTTGGGAAGCGTGGTTTCGTCGGTTGGATGCCGAAGTCAGTCATCCGGAGTTCAGTTACAAAATGGCGTATCGCCGAATGTTTGAAGTGCAAGGACGCCAATTGTGGCGCTTCGTTCGCGGCGAGGCGACTGGCTATCACGGATTTACCACGCGATGAGTCGAACTCGCTATCTTGTCAGTTACGACATCAGCAGTCCGAAACGGTTGCGGAAAGTGGCGCGGACTTTGGAAGGTTTCGGTGTGCGGCTGCAATATTCGGTTTTTGAATGTCCGCTCGATGGAATGCGGTTAGCAAAACTCCAGGCTGAGTTGCAACCCATTTTAAAGGAGGATGAAGATCAAGTGTTGTTTGTTTCTCTGGGACCAAGTTCAGGCGACGCGAGTTTAATTATTGAGGCAATGGGCTTGCCTTATGAAGTGCGCTCGCGGGTCACAATTATCTAAATTCGGGCTTGTAAGTTTGTTTGGTAAGCGTTGAATTCTT
>JBDSLX010000175.1:0-14764 GCA_039916145.1 Verrucomicrobiota bacterium
CGAAGTCTGCGAACATTCCTGTGCAATTTAATCGCTGTGGCTCGATGTTCTGCGGCTATTTCACCGACAAACCCGTTCACAACCTCGCCGCCGCGATGCACAGCGACCGCGAACGTTTCAAAAAATATTTCCACGGCATGTTGAACGAAGGAATTTATTTCGCACCGTCACAATTCGAGGCGGGATTTATTTCTGTGGCGCATACAACACAAGACATTGAGAAGACGGTGAATGCAGCGGCGGAAGTTTTAAACAAATTGTAAGTCGCGGTTCTTGCTGCGATCTCTCACAGGATCCGTATTAAATTTAAGAAATCTCGATGCTGACCTCAATGTTTCGGCGTAGTCCTTCACACGACCATGGGATTTAGCAGAAGCACGGCGGAATCACCCTCATCGCTGATGCAGAGAGTTTGCGCGAGATGTTTGCCATCAAATTTTGCGCTGCCCTCGGCGGTGTAACTAAAATAATCGACATCTGAAATCGGCGATTCCATTCCTTGCTGCGGCGCAACATAGGCATCTACCCACTCGCGGTTTTCTTTGCGGAACCATTTGATTTTTTCGACGGAACGAAGAACCGGAACAGAGTCGGACGCTTTTCGCCAACCGTTGCTCGCTTTGAGAAAGGCACGATAGGAAGGCGGCAAAGTAACTTTCAACCGTTGTTCTATTTTGACCAGATCGCTTTCAGAAGCCCCAGGATTGCCCGGCCACTCGTCTGCGCCAAAGGCAGACGCATATTCCTTGAGAAAAAGTTGCCAGTCAGCGAGATTTGCCATGCGGTCGAGAATAGCCATCTCTCTTATGGCGAAAAGCTCAAATCTCGGCGCAGGGTGAAATGGTTCGCGCGACTAGACTTGTTCGGTCATTCGATATCGGCTACTTTTTCGCCATGAGCACGCTGCAAGAAATTAAAGCCGCCATTCCCAAACTGACCTTGGAAGAACGGGCCGAAGTCGCGCGTTGTCTGCATGGCTGGCAAGACGATGCGTGGGATGAGCAGATGAAACGCGATCTCGCTGACGGCAAGTTGAGCAAGCTGCTGGCAAAAGTGGACGCAGACATCGAAAAAGGAAAGTTTTCAGACTTGCCGTGATTTCCCAGGCACACGCGGATTTTTGGGCTGGTTACAATTCTTTGCCGGAAGAAATTCAACGACTGGCGCGGGAGAAATTCCGTCTCTGGCAGCAAGACGCTTTCAATGACGCATTGCATTTCAAACCCATGATTGGAGATGTCTGGTCAGTTCGGGTGAATCAAAATTATCGCGCTCTGGGTCGTCGCCGCGACAATCTGATCGTCTGGTTTTGGATCGGCACTCATGCGGAATACGATCAACTTCTGAAACGATTGTAAATTTTCCTTCATCATTACATGCGCATTCTTGCCCTTGACCACGGAACCAAACGTATCGGCGTCGCCATCAGCGATGAGATGCAGATGATTGCCCAACCTTTGGAATTTATTTTGGCGGAACCGTTCGCAAATTTTCTGGTGCGGTTGAAGGAAATCATTCGTGAGAAACAGGTGGATCAAATTCTGATTGGCCTTCCGCGCAACATGGATGGCAGTTACGGCCCGGCGGCGGCGAAAGTTCAGGAGTTCGTCGTCGTGTTGAAAGAAACCATCGCGGTGCCAATCAAAATGTGGGACGAGCGATTGACTTCCGCGCAGGCGAATCGCTTTTTGATTCAAGCCGACGTGCGTCGCGACAAACGCAAAGAGAAAGTGGATAAGACGGCGGCGGCGATTTTGTTACAAAGTTATCTGGATAGTTTCAGCGGGCAGAATTTTTTAGCCACGGATGAACACGGATAAACACGGATTCCGAAGATCGCGGAGAGGTTTTTTATCCGTGTCCATCCGTGTTCATCCGTGGTTAATTTTCTTCCGTGGATACGTTCAAATTCAAACTCATCATCGCATACGACGGAACAAATTATTCAGGCTGGCAGATTCAGAAAGTTGGGCTGGGCGTTCAACAACGCGTCGAAGAATCAATCGCGAAAATTTTCCCGAGCGTAAAACGGATTCACAGTTCCAGCCGCACGGATACCGGCGTTCACGCGCTCGGCCTGGTGGCGCATGTTCAGATTCCAAAAACGGAATTCAAAATGGCGATGAACAAATTAGCGTTGGCGATCAATGCGCATTTGCCATTGGACATTCGCGTGATGTCGGCTTCGCGTTGCGCGGAAAAATTCCACGCGCGCTTCGATGCGAAAGGAAAACAGTATCGTTATTTTATCTGGAACCATCACTCGATGAATCCGCTTCTGCGCCATCAGGCCTGGCACGTCGGACAGAAGTTGGATTTGAAAACGATGCGCGCGGCGGCGAAATTCTTTCCGGGCAAGCATGATTTCAAATCGCTCGCCGCGACTCGAAGTTATGAAATGGAATCGACGGTTCGCACATTGACCTGTTGTGACATCAAACGGAGTGGCGCGCTGCTCACTGTGATTATTGAAGGCGACGGATTCCTGTATAAAATGTGCCGTGGAATTGTTGGGACTTTGGTGCAGGTGGGGCAGGGGAAAATTGCGGCGGACGAAATCCAAAACATTTTGGCGAGCAAAGATCGTCGCGTTGCGGGAATGACCGCGCCCGCGCACGGTTTGGTTTTGTGGAAAGTTTTTTATTAGAACAATGAAAGTCTGCGAATGAATGTTTCAATTATAAAATTCTTTGTTGTTTCTGCGCTACTCACGTTTGCAGTTTTCCTTTTTTTGGACGCAACGATCTTTGGTCTCACAAAAGCTAATCCAGCTACGGGACGGGCGAAAGGTTGCTATACTGAATTCGAGATCTGGATGGGAGTCAAACGCCCAACTCAATGGATCCGCCTTGCTGAATTGGCTGCCGCTGGAGTTTTCGCAATATCAGGCGTTACGGTTATGATCTCCGGGCGCAGTTCTAAATGAACATCGTTTTAGTTGAACCGGAAATCCCCCCGAACACGGGCAATGTGGCCCGTCTTTGTGCGGCCACAAATTCACGTTTGCACTTGATCGAACCGTTCGGGTTCAAGCTGGATGATTCGCAATTGAAGCGCGCTGGAATGGATTATTGGCAACAAGTCGAATGGCACCGCTGGCCGAGTTGGAATGAATTTTTTGAGACGGCTCACCGAACCGTCTCTACGCCGCAGTTCTGGTTTGTGGAATCAGGCGGAACAAAGAATTATTCCGAAGTTAAATATGCGCCGGATGATTATTTAGTCTTTGGTCGGGAAACCGCCGGTTTACCTGAATCTTTGTTGGCGCAATTTCCTGAAAGCTGGCTGCGCATTCCGATGTTCAACGCGTCATCGCGTTCGTTAAATTTATCGAATTGCGTGGCGCTCGTTCTTTATGAGGCGTTGCGACAACAAGGCTTTCCCGGCGAGATTTGATTTGGTTGCCAACGAATTGCCAAGTGCGTTACTGTTTTGGGGTTGGGCGATTGGCGCAGTGGTAGCGCAACTGCTTTACACGCAGTGGGTCGGGGGTTCGAATCCCTCATCGCCCACCATCTTTCCCTTCTTTCTCTCGGGCGCGTAATTTCAAAAATTATTATAGCGGGAATGAAACGCATTTTGTAGCGTCGCGTTGCATGAAATCCTCTACGGCGAAAAAAAAATTGCTGGCGGCCCAGGTTGAAAAGATTGTTCAGTCCACGCCAATCATCGACGTTCACACCCATCTCTACGATCCGGCGTTCGGCAATCTCTTGCTCTGGGGACTCGACGATTTGCTCGTCTATCACTATCTGGTCTCGGAAAGTTTTCGCTACTTCGATTTACCCTACAAAGATTTTTGGGGGCTCTCCAAGACCGATCAGGCCAGCATGGTTTGGGACGCGTTGTTCATCAAACACTCGCCGATTTCGGAATCGTGCCGTGGAATTTTAACCACATTGAACGCCCTCGACCTTGACGTAAAGAAACGTGATTTGCGTTCATTGCGCAAATGGTTTGCGACTCAGAAACCGGCGCAACACCTCGCCCGCTGCATGAAGTTGGCGAACGTAAAATCCATTTACATGACCAACTCACCCTTCGACGATTTGGAACGGCCGGTTTGGGAGAAGGGCTTCTCGCGCGACGAAAGTTTTATGGCGGCCCTGCGCATCGATCAGCTATTTATGTCATGGCCGCAAGCTGCCGCCCGTCTCGCCAGTTGGGGTTACAACGTCACGCCGTCACTCTCGCAAAAAACCTTTTCCGAAGTGCGACGATTCCTCGACGATTGGAGCAAAAAACTCCAGGCGCGTTATCTCATGATTTCTTTCCCGCACGATTATCTTTTTCCCTCCAACACGGACTTCAATCGGCTGCTCGAAGAAGCCATTTTGCCGCATTGCCGCGATTTTAATTTGCCTTTCGCGCTCATGCCCGGAGTGCGGCGGGCGGCCAATCCGCAATTGAAACTGGCTGGCGACAGCGTTGGTTTAAGCAATCTGACTTCGCTCTTAAATCTGTGCGCGAAATATCCAGATAACAAATTTCTCTGCACCGTTTTAGCCCGCGAAAATCAGCATGAGCTTTGCGTGCTCGCCCGGAAATTTCGCAATCTCCACGTTTTCGGTTGCTGGTGGTTCCTAAATAATCCGTCGCTCATCGAGGAGATGACCCGGATGCGTCTGGAAATGTTGGGATTGAGCATGACTCCGCAACATTCGGACGCCCGCGTCCTCGATCAAATTATTTACAAATGGCAGCACAGCAAAAAGATTATCGGCAAGGTTCTGGTCGATAAATATTCCGATTTACTCGACACAGGCTGGCAGGTCTCACGCGCGGAAATCGAACGGGATGTGCGCGATCTCTTCGGGGGCGCTTTTGAGAGATTTTGTAAGGCGTGATTCTCTGATCGTGTCGGCATGCGCAGAACGGTGTTTGGCAAGCACCTAACGCGTCAGTGCGCACCTAAAAAAACGGCGACATTTTCCGCAACGTATTGAGTGGCGAGTCCGGCCAACGCGCGAACGCCAGTGAGGTGCGATAACTCATATGGTTATCCCTTCTCTGCGTGCCTCGATTGCCGTGCAGAACGCGAATACACTGCGACGTCTTAAAAAAGTTGCTGGCCTCACTGTGTTGGATTTGACACCCGCCGCTGAATCGCTCGCCGCCGATGTGCTGCAATCCGGACTTCTTCCCGCAACTGCGGATGGCGACGCCGCGCACATTACCCTCGCAACCGCTCATGGGATGGATATTTTGCTGACGTGGAATTGCCGCCACATCGCCAATCAAATTCACCGCCGAACAAGGCGTCGCCGAAGAAGCCGCGCTGAAAACAGGCATGGAAAAAAAGTCGAAGGAGTTCGTGGAAAATGGCGCGGAGGTTCACGCGAAGGCGTGAGTTTGGTCGGAGCGCGGCTGGGTCATGAAAACCGCTTGATCGCGTTGGCTGCCGCCACCCTTGCTGCTGTCATACCCCGCCACATCAATTTTAAAAACGCATTGCGTAGTGAAATGGCTACGCTTAATGTGTATCCGGTTAACCTGACCCATTTGCCCAAGGTACTCGTCGGCTCGGAAAGGCCGTCAAAGAATGTGCGAGGCAAAAATGCTTATGAGTTAATTTCCTCGAAATTCATCCATCAGTTTCAGAACGCCTTCACGGATTTCGAATAGTTCTTGGCGCGCGCCGGAAATCATTTCGTCCGGCAACAACTTCTTTGGCGCAACGGCTTCCAATCCCGCGAGTGATTTGTGCAGATGACTCAACGCCAAAGGCATAACTCACGAAGAAATCTGGCTGCGATATTATGCTGACGACAACGACCGCATGGCAATTTCATCCAACGAAATTCTGACGCCGCACGAAGATACTCCTTACGACCGCGAACGTTTTCTGCCGCCGATTCCGCTCGAAGCTCATTCCGGTTGTTTGCCTGGCGACGATTCAATGGAAGAAAATGAGGAGAGCGAATCCGATCCGCTCGGCCTCGCAGCGGTCGATCACGAAATCGCTGCCGCGAAAATTGAATCCACTCCCGATGACGCATCGCCGTTTGATCCGCCGAATGCCGCGTTGGAAGCACAACTGCGCGATGCCGAACCGGAAAACTGGACACCGCCCGCCCAACAACTTGCTGAGCAAAACGTCCCGCTGCTGCCGCCCGCCGAAATCACGGACGAGACAATGACGCCGATTCTTTGGGAACTTCTCCACAACCTCGCGCTCCGCGGCTTTTACGTTTTGCACAGCGACCATTTGAGCGATCGCGAACTTTACGCCGAGCTTTGGGAACGCGGTTTGCGTGAACCGGCGCATCTGCCCGGGCGCAGTCCGCGCGGCGGCTGGTTTCACGATTTTCTCGGCAGTTGGGGCGCGGACGAAATGTTACTCTGGCTGCGTTTTTACGCCACTGATGACGAGCGCGCCCAACACGCGAAAGAAAGGCCAAACGATCCGATGCCGCCAAAAGAAAACCCTCTCATCCACCGAGACTGGCGTTTGCCGAAGGGACCGTTTTAGAATTTGGCGTTCAACGTGAGATTTTGAATGCGCGTATTTGCAAACGCTGATGAAACTCAAGCACGCTGAGGTTTACGCGGAGGCGTGAACCTGATAATTTGAATGTTGATGAAAGCCAAAACATATCGTGATCCAGTCGTGGAAGCTTATATGCCCGGTGTGGATCGAACGCTGTTGCGCGAGAATTTGAAACTTACTTTTGAGCAACGCGCGCGCAAGCATCACAGTGCCCTGCAAATGGTCGCGGAACTTCGACGCGTCGGAAAATTGATGCAACGAACACGATAAGCTGATGATCTCCGACCTCGCAGAAATCATTCCCGCATTGGTCGAGCAAAAGTTGGTTTCATCCTCATTGGCGGCAAAGCAGCCATTCTTCACGGCTCCGCTCGCGTCACCTTCGATACCGACATCGTTTACGACCGCAGCAAGGCGAATTTGGAACGGATTTCGGCCTTTCTGATACCTCATCATCCTTACCTGCGCGGCGCGCCGCCCGGACTGCCCTTCGTTCTCGACGTGCCCAAGCTGCGCAATGGCATCAACTTCACGTTGACCACAGCGCTTGGCGAGCCGTCTCAAAACGGTTGCTTTCATCTCGCAGGGTGAGACGCCTCACCGAGGCATCTCTACCAAATGTTTTAGCGAGACTCTGTAATCGGTGCAAAACAAAATACCTTTTCTTGCCGGAACGCCCGGCGTATAAAACGCCATCCGAAAAAAACCAAATATCGCGTTGAAGATGGCTAGAGCCGGTTTTGCCAAAAAACGAGTTGTTCAACGTTGTTTGACTCGGCTGTTTTCTCTTCTTGTTTTCTGCGGGTTGGGTCTGGGGCAGTCGGCTCACGGAGCTTTGCAGTTCGATGTGTTTCCCTGGATGATCGGCTATGACGGAGTTGTGCCTGAGGCAAGCTGGTTTCCCATTGTTTGCGAAGTCAAAAACGACGGCCCATCTTTCAACGCGTTTTTCGAGATTTCCTCCGGCCAATTTAATCAAAATCAGGTGCGGCGCGTTCCGTTGGAATTGCCGACCAACACTCGCAAGCGGGTTGTTGTCCCGGTCTTTTCCAGTTCGCGTTATACGAAATGGAACTTCCGTTTGATCGGCGAGAACGACAAAATTTATGCCGAACAGCTAAATATTTCGCCAAGAAAACAAACCGCATGGGAGATTCCGTTGGTCGCGGCGTTATCCCGATCCGCGGCGGGGACTCCCGTTCTGCCGCCGATCAAACCCAATCAGCCGGAATTACAACCGTTGCCCGCGCGCCTGCAACTGGAGCTTTTTCCAGACAACCCCATTGCCCTCGAAGGACTCGACTTGCTTTATTTGAGTTCGGAAATGGCAGTGCAATTGAAAGTAGCGCAACGTGACGCGCTTTTGGCGTGGTTGAATGGCGGCGGGCATCTGGTGGTGAGTGTGGAGCAGATTTCGGACATCGCAGCGAGCGGTTGGCTGGCTGATTTGTTGCCCTGCGAACTGACGGCGACGAAAACAATCAAACCTGATGTTGAATTTCAAAAGTGGCTGCAACACGGGGCGATCCATTTGTTGGAAAGTGCGCCCACCAATCTGCCTCCGAATTCCAAAAATAAGAAAAGTTCTCAGGCGAAAGTCGTTTCAGGAGCCAATCCATATTCGGAATTGAATCCCGACTCAAAGTTTGAGCAGGCGGAAATGTTGGTGTTCACCGGAAAGCTGCGAGAAGGGGCTGTTCCGATCGAAGCGCAAGGAATTCCGCTGGTGGTCGAAGCGTCGCGCGGGCGCGGGCGGATAACGCTTTTAAACTTCAGTGCGGAACGCGAGCCGTTTATTTCGTGGAAAAATCGGCCTTGGTTCTGGGCGAAACTCGCCGCCGTTCCGGTAAATTTATACCAATCGTCGGACTATAATAATTACGGTGGTTCCAGCATTGACGCGGTCTTCGGCGCCATGATCGACAGCAAACAAGTGCGCAAACTTCCCTTGATGTGGCTTTTGGCTTTGCTGGTGGTTTATCTCCTGGTCATTGGCCCGCTCGACCAATATTGGCTCCGGAAAATCAATCGCCAAATGCTCACCTGGATCACGTTTCCAGCTTACGTTTTATTTTTTTCCGGATTGATTTATTTCATTGGCTTTCAATTGCGCGCCGGTGATTCGGAGTTTAACGAGTTGCATGTGGTGGATGTTTTCCCTCGCGGCGAGAAAGCTGTTTTGAGAGGACACACCTACGCTTCGATTTATTCGCCGTCCAATAAACAATACCCGCTCGCGGGCGAGCAGCCATTTGCCACGTTGCGCAGTGAATTCACCTATTCTTACGGCGGAGCGGAAGACAGCGGGCGCGCGATGGTGATTCATCGCGGAAACAATTTCGTCGCGCAAATCTCCGTTCCGGTTTGGACAAGTCAACTTTACATCAGCGATTGGCTGCAACCCGCAGAAGTGCCAGTGAAAATTTCCGCAGCTCGCGAAGGCGCGGGTTGGCAGCTTGCGATTGAAAATAAATTGGATCGAAAACTTTCTGAAACGCGCGTGGTAGTGGAGGGACGCGTCTATCTTGCGGGCGATTTGCCCGCCGGGCAGACGAAAAAAATAAAAGTTGAAATGAGTCAAGGCATCGCTCTCAAAAGTTTTGTCCAACAACATGGCGGACATTTTTTTCAGGCAGCGCAATCCCGGCGGCACACCTTTGGAAATGAAAAACTGGAATTCAATGTTCCACTCAGCGCCATGGCGGCATCGTTCAATTCGCAGTTGAACGAAACGCAGGGCAATCAGTATTTCATTTCGCCCGAAGGACTTGACCTTTCCAAACTGGCAGAGCAGGGGAGCACGATTTTGCTCGCCTGGGACAGCGATCATTTATTTACCAAGCCATTGAATCAATTTACTGCGCGCCGCAATCAGCGCGACACGTTGTTACGGCTGGTTGTTCCAAAAGAAATACCGACTCTTTAATTCAACGCACCAAGTTATGTCTGCCATTCCTCCCATACCCGCTGTTCAAACTTTCGGACTCACTCGCACCTACGGCCCGATGATCGCCCTCAACGCGCTCGATCTCACGATTCATAAAGGCGATTTGTTCGGCTTCATCGGCTCCAACGGCGCGGGCAAAACCACGACGCTGCGGATTCTCGCCACCTTTTTGTCGCCCACGGCGGGGCGCGCGGAAGTGCTCGGTTACGATGTGGTCAAACAAGCGGATGAGGTTCGCCACGTCATCGGATACATGCCCGATTTTTTCGGCGTGTATAAGGATATGGAAGTCACAGAATATCTGGATTTTTTCGGCGCGTGTTACAAAATCCCCACCGCACAACGAGAAAAAACCGTGAGCGATGTTCTGGAGTTGGTTGGGCTGAGTGAAAAAAAAGGCGCGCTGATCGGCGCGCTCAGTCGCGGCATGCAACAACGGCTCGGTCTCGCCCGAGTGTTGATTCACGATCCGCAATTACTTTTGCTCGATGAACCGGCAAGCGGCCTTGATCCACGGGCGCGGATTGAAATGATGGCGATCTTGCAGGAACTCCAACGTCTCGGAAAAACCATTATCATCTCATCGCACATCCTCAGCGAACTCCAAACCCTCTGCAATCGCGTCGCCATCATTGAGAAAGGAAAACTCATTTACAGTGGCCCGGTGCAGGGCGTTCGCGACCAAATGGCGTCGGGTTTAATTTATTGGGTCACCGTCCCCGGCGATTCATCCAAAGCCATCGAACTTTTGAAATCACGCGCCGAAGTGGCCGAAGCCGTGGCCGTCGATGGACAAGTCAAAGTCACTTTCACAACGCACGATATTGATCCGGGATTTCTTCCGGAAACGCTCGTGAACGGCGGCGTTAAATTCACCGGTCTTTGGGAAGACGAATTGGGACTCGAAGAAGTTTTCCTCCGCGTGACGCGCGGCGAAACCCAATAGATTGGCTGGCTGATTCACCGACCTGAACGTTTCGGAATCAAGGCGATGCCTCCCGCACAACATTCCCGCCCGGCTTCAAAGCGGTTTTTTGGCTGGATTAAAACAGCGCTGAACAACCGCCAAAATTTTAAAGACTCGCGGCAAAAATTGTCCCGGGGATTTCGCAAAGGACTCACGCTCGCAACCATTGCCTATTTTATTTTTCTCATGGTCTTGCTGTTCCTGATCGGTTGGTGGGGCGAACGAAATTGGCTCCTGAGCGTTTTACTTTTTGTGCCGGCCATAATCTGGTTTGTCCCTTTTATTCTGCTCACTCCCTTTCATTTGGTTTTTCGTCCAAAGCTCTGCTGGATCACAGTCGCGGCTCTCCCTGTGATCTGTTTTGTTTACCTGGATTTTTGTTGGGCATTTCCAGATCAAGGCAAACCCGGATTGACGCTTCTAACCAATAATGTGGGCGGGCGAAAACTTCAGACCCTCAACCCTTTTTTGAAAAGCGAAGATCCCGACATCATCGCGCTCCAGGAAGGCTGGCGGGCGGCGGATGTTTTGCGAAAGCAATATCCTGAACGTTTTGTCTCGACCCAGGGCGAATATGTTTTGGCGAGCAAAATTCCAATTCGAAAAGCGGGATTGCTCTCGCAACTGGCTTTTAGGGGACGCCCCATTGGCGCACGGTATGAACTCGAATACAAAGGGCGATCCATTGTGATTTACAACATTCACATGCCGACGCCGCGATTGGAGTTCGACAAATTGCGTGGGCGCGGCCTCGTGAGAGAGTTGTTTGGAGGCAAAGGAGTTTATTCGAGCAAAGCGCAAAAGGATTACAGAGAATTTGTGGAGATGAAAATTCGCCTGGCTCGCGAGCTGGCTGATCTTTTACAACAAGAGCGGCATCCGTTTTTAATCGCAGGCGATTTCAACATGCCGGCCAATGGACATATTTGGGAATTGTTTCATGCCAAATTCATTGATGCGTTTGGCGCAAAAGGACGCGGCTACGGATTCACTTTTCCCGGGGCGAGCGGCGGTTTGCTAAAATTAATTGGAACGTGGCTGCGTCTGGATTATCTATTTGCCGGAAAAGATTGGCAGCCAATTTTATGTCGAGTGGAGCCGCGACAAGCGGCCGAGCATTGTGCCGTCGTTGCGCGATTCCAGTTCAAGCCTCGGGTACATAAACCTTGAACTTGAGGGATGCTGTGGCAGTTTACGTCAGCTTATTTTTATGAACACACCGAAGATTATTGCTTATTTGAAACCGAGTTGCGGGTGGAGTCAGGGCGTTCGCGCCGTGATGAAGAAATATGATCTGCCGTTTGAAGACCGCGACATCATCAACGACGACGCACAACGGCAGGAAATGATTGAAAAAAGCGGACAAATGCTCAGCCCTTGCGTTGAAGTCAACGGCCAGATGCTCGCGGACATCAGTGGTGAAGAAGTTGAGAATTACTTGCTCACGAATCAACTCATTTCCGAAAACAACCGCATTCCTGACGCGCCGATTAATCAACCTTGCGCCCACGAAATGCCGCAGCCGGCTCCGTTGCAATTCCGACGCTAAATTTTCTAAACGAAAAACAAAACGCGAAGGTGAAAACCTTCGCGTTTTTTGTTTGTCGCAGTAAAAATTTAACGACCGTCGTGAACCCAATGCACGGCGTTCTCCACAATTTTCATTGGAATTTCCTGTTTGAAAATCGCGTAGGTTTCATGTCCCGGGCGAAAATAGAAAACTCTCCCTTTGCCGATCTGCCAGGCGCAACCGCTGGTAAAGGATTCTTTGTCGCCCCAATGTTCTTCAAAGATCACGGCGTCCGGCTTAGGCACGTGAAACGGCCCAGCATAAACTTCCGTTTGCGGGATTTCAAACGTGGCTGGAACGTCGCGGGCGATTGGATGTTTTGGCACTAACGTAACGATTCGACTGGGCTTCCCTTCGTTTCGGACGATGGGGAAAACACATCTCGGCAATTGAACCGTCAGCGTGGCGGAGCCGTCATCCGCCTTTATTTGCTTGGACGACGGCGTCAATGGTGCATCAGCTTTGGGGATTCCCCCTGGAGAAGGAATCGTGACGACTTTGACTTTATTGCGGTCCGCCTTTGGCACCGTTTTCAGCGCGTCGTCAATCGAGCGCAGATTCATCGCTTCAATAAAAGGTTTGGACCAATGGGCGGAATGCAACGCCACCAGCGAAAGTTTTCCAGCCTGTAGTCGATCCACGACAGCCTTGACGTGTGCATCCGTCACTTCGCCGTGGCGCTGATGTCCCCACCAGACGAGAACGTCGCATTGATCCAGCGTCGCCTCCGACAAACCTTGTTCGGGATCTTGCAGCCCAACCGATTTGACCGTCAGACCCGGTTTTTTGGCGAGATAATCAGCGATGGTGTTGCCTAAAAAATCTCCGTAAGCAGTTTTTTGTTCGGGTTGCCGCTCATCCCAAACGACCACGCGAATAGAAGATTTGGTCGTGGCTGCCTGCGAGATTTTGCAGCTGGCGGATAAAAACGTCGCAACAATCAGGGCCAGACTCGCGCAGAAAAAACGAAAACCAATTAATTTTGTAATCATAAAACAGGGCTTGTTCTAAACGGCAACCGGAGCGTTGACAATAGTATTGATACTTCGCGCCCGGCACACCAATTTTTCTCAATGCAAATAGTTAAATCGGTGGCCGCGATGCAACGGCTCGCGCGCCGATGGAAATCTAAAAATGTCCGCATCGGTTTCGTGCCGACGATGGGTTATTTGCACGAAGGCCATTTGAGTTTAGTCAAACGCGCGCAGCAACTTGTTGGAAAAAACGGTGAAGTCGTCGTCAGTATTTACGTGAACCCGACGCAATTTGCTCCGACCGAAGATCTCGCCAAATATCCGCGCAACCTGGCTCGCGACAAAAAACTCTGCCGCGCTGTTGGCGTGGATGTTTTGTTTGTTCCGCCGAACAAGGAAATGTATCCGACTGATTTCAGCACTTACGTTGTCGAAGAAAAATTATCGCGCGGAATGGAAGGCGCGTCGCGACCGACTCATTTTCGCGGCGTCACAACGGTTGTGGCAAAATTATTAAATATCGTTCAGCCCGACGTCTCGGTTTTCGGCGCAAAAGATTTCCAGCAAGCCGCCGTCGTAAAACGCATGGTGCGCGATTTGAATTTGCCCGTGAAAATTATAGTTGCGCCAACGCACCGCCAACCGGACGGCGTCGCCATGAGTTCGCGCAATAAATATCTTTCGCCGAAGCAACGCGAGCAGGCAACGATTCTTTCTCGCTCAATTCAATACGCAAAGGAAGCTGTCAGCGCGACACCTGTTTCTGCTGCACAAATGAAAAGAGATGTGGCGAGATTGATTTCCGCTCAACCAGAAGCGCGCTTGGATTACGTCGAGTTTTTCGATCCTAATACATTGGAAGCAGTAAAGGAAGTAAGGCGCGGAACCCAAATGGCTTTGGCCGTAGTTGTCGGCAAAACGCGATTGATTGATAATCAAAAACTATAAACCGTAGCAATGAATAAAACTGGGTACATTTACTTTGCCTCGAATCCTTCCATGCCTGGCTTGCTGAAAGTCGGTGTTACAAATGAGTCGCCTTCAGAAAGATTACCTCAATTACATACTACCGGTGTTCCAACACCGTTCGTGCTTGAGTTCTCCGTGCGCGTAATTGATCCACCTCAAGCCGAGAAGCGAGTTCATGAACTTTTGACACAGGTAAAGCAGGCCTCTAATCGCGAGTTCTTTCAGGTTTCGCTTACTGATGCGCTTGCTCGGTGTCTTCCGCATTTTCAAGAGTTATTGACTTCAGGATCTGAACACCACAATACCCAGCCTACGTGGCGTCTTTCCCCTGATGAAGAGCAGGTTCTGTGGTTTGTTAGTCAGCGAATGAATCATCCCAATAAGCCAAGAAGGCAGGAAGTTCAGCAAAGGTTGAAGCTTTCAGAAATGAAAGCGGTATTAATATTCGGCAATCTGATTAAGCGGCGATTTATGCGTGATGGTTTCGAGGAACGCTCACGCCAAACCGGTGAATTTAGTCACGAATCCTATAGGGTAAAAGTGTTAAAACTGGAGCGCGCCGGTATCCAGTATCTTCTTGATAACAACCTGATCACGCGGGAGAAATTGTAATTTGAGCGCGATAGCAACCCCCTCCAACCCATGAAGCATTTCGATTTTCTCGTTCTCGGCAGCGGCATTGCAGGGCTTTCCTTTGCTTTGAAAGTGGCTCCGTGCGGGCGCGTTGCCATTGTCACAAAAAAATCGCGTGCGGAATCGAACACGAATTATGCCCAGGGTGGAATCGCGGCGGTAACGAGCAAGGAAGATTCTTTTGAGGCGCACATTCGCGACACGCTCGAAGCCG